>NZ_AQXV01000051.1:0-74729 GCF_000376965.1 Methanothermococcus thermolithotrophicus DSM 2095
TAAAGATTCTAATAAGGAACTGGTAATCCAATTTCTTTTCTATGTTCGATTTCTTTTGCGTTTTTCTCTTTTTTAGTTAGTGATAGTTTCTCAACTAATCCTAAACCAGGTTTAACTTCTTCTATTGGTTTAACTTCCAATGCTCCGGCTTCAACCATTTTGTTAAAGAACTCTTCTCCTTGAGCAGTTCTTATGAATACTGTACTCCAGCCATCTGGGCTTCCCACCGAACCTGTGGAAATATCAGCCAATTCAGCTGTGTAATCCATACATACGTGGCAGGATTGTTGTTCGTATGGGTGGGTTTCTTTTAATTTGATGGATTTAACATCTCCCCATTTGGAATATACCCAGAATTTACCTTTTCCAATATCAGTTTTAGCAACATCTTCCATCTTTATTCCACAGTGTTCCTCGATGATGGTTTTCATACCATTGTATGGGAAGTTTTCCATACAGAATATTCCCACAATTAATGCCAGTTTATCAGGAACGTGCCTAAATCCTATAGGATATTTCATTAATTTTCTAGTTGCAATTATTTGGCATGGAGTTCCAACAACTCCAAGTTTTTCACATCCATACTCTCTAACTGCACTCTTTATCACACTTATAGTTGGACAGACTGTGTATTTGGTTCCAGCAGCCTCTAAAACTTCATCAACTGTTGTTGCAACTTTAGGAGTTGTTTGTAATTTGTCATCTTTATCTGCAACAATAACACCATCCAAGAGGCCATTTTCCAAACCGTATATATATGCGGCTGAAACAATACCTCCATCTTGACATTTTTTCAGTATGGTTTTATCTGCAGCTCTTGCAGATACCACAGTTTTATACTTTCCAAAGGGATCCATACATACCACCTCAAAACTTTTGAGAAGTTTTATCAAAATAAGTACTGGCTTTTTACTCAATTTCTTCAATTAATTTAGGAAATCTTATTCTTGGACACTGTAAACTACATGCCCCGCACTTAATACAGAGCTCCTTTAAGACGTTTGGTTTTCCGTCAATCATCTCTATAGCTCTTGTAGGGCATGATGCGGCACATGATCCACATCCCATACAAAGAGACTTGTTGATCACGTTAACCAATAGGTCGCAACCACAGGCTTCTGTTTTTTTCGCTAACTCGGCATAAATTTCCAAATATTCAGTATCTCCATTTAATGCGGCAGTGATTAGGTTTACAAGGGCTTCAGGCGATGGAGGACATCCTGGAAGTGCCAAATCAACCTTTATTAAATCCCCTATTGGAACAAATGAACTATGAACTGGTTTTGACATTTGTCCGCCTCTGCAAAACCTGGTTATTCCACCAGTCGCAGCACATGCCCCTAAAGCAACAACAATTTTTGATTTTCTTCTTGCGTCGAAGACATCTTTCATTGAATGTTCGTCCTCTAAACAGACGCTACCTTCTACAAGTGCTATGTCAATATCATCGGGAATTTCTCTCTCAATGAGTATTTTATCGTCAGTTTCTCTTATCTCGGTTTTTTCATCTACCAAAGTCAATGCATAAACCAGCTCTACACTATTTAAAATATCTAAAAGCTGCTCGTAAGTATCTGCAAGAGATATTAAACAGCCTGTGCATCCACACAAGTGTATATGTGCTATTTTAACCATGATCTCACCTTCCTATTAATGATTAAGCAAAATTTGGCTGAGCATTCAAGTGTCGAAGTAAATTCCTTTGGAATTTACAGATTTAGACAAATCGAAGATTTGTCGGGAAACGGGTAGTAAGAAACTACAATTCGATTGGTGGTTATAAACATGAATATTTATTCAACGAGCTCTACAGTTAAGTCTTCGAGACAAAGATCAGCATTTACAATAATTCATCTAAAACCATTTCAACTGCGTTATCAACTGCATTTTTAACTTCTTCTGATAATTCAAGACATATGTCTGGTGCAGTCATGTTCTTCGATTGGCATCCAATAACTACGGTTTTTACGCCATACTTTTCATTAATTTCCTTTATCATTTCTGCAAGGGGCATATCGTGGGCATCTATGTGATATTTTTTTATGTTTGGCAAATCTTCAGGATATAGTTTTGTTAATTCACCAGGTTTTAAACCAAAATCGATTGCATCTATGATTATGATCTTCTTGATCGGCGTGTCTTTATCAATTAACGATAGTATGAAGTGAGAAGCCCCAGTTCCCGCATCAATAATTTCTATTTTGTCAGAATTTAATTTTGCACATTTCGAGATGGGATAATTATCTCGGATTTCTTTCAGCTTGTTTATTACAGCATATCCAAATCCATCATCGCCAAACAGAATATTCCCACACCCGAGGATTAAAATCTCTTTATTAAGGTAATCTGGCAAATACTCACCTCAGTTTATTTCAGTATCTTCTCACCAATTATTTTGTCATCATAATCCTTGATGATCATATGGGTTGCACATGAGATACATGGATCATAGGCTCTAACAATATGTTCTGCAAACTTGTAATGGGTTCCTTCAACAGCCTTACTAATAACAGGAATGTTCCACGTTGTTGCAACAATTGCGTTGTAATAAACTATGTTTCCATCTTTATCAATTACTGCCTGGTGAGTGTTATGCCCTCTTGCAGCCTCATGAACACCTAAACCTAATTTTTCACCATCTCCGACTATTGGCTCATCGGACATGGTTTTTCCATTTACATTTAATTCGTCAAGAATCTCCATGGCTCTTTTAACAAGAACAGAAATTTCATATGCTCTTGCTATATGTAATGCCATAGCACCTTTTTCTTTGAAATCGAAGAATTTACTAAATCTTGCCCTTGGACCAACTTCCATCAATCTTCCATTATAGGTTGGAACTGTAGTAGATGACTGAATTGCTACGTCTTTGTCGTACACATCAAAAGGAGTATATTCAACAACCTTATCTTGGTCTATTTTGGTTCTATCCCCGTAAGTTGGATGTGTTGCAATATATCCAAAATCATGATATCCAAGTTTTTCTGGGAGCTCAGTTCCATCATTCAAGGTTCTACTTTCAAATATTGGGATTAAATACTCCAGCTGTTCCTTTGCAAGTTTTTCATATTCTTTGCATTTGTAGTACATCTTTGCCTTTGTACTTTCGGTAATTTGCTTTGCCATTCCTCCAACCTTGATATTTGGAGAGTGAATTGCTTCTCCTCCAACGGCATCAACAATATATTGTCCTATTCTTCTCATTGCCTGAACCCTTTTAATAAACTCATTTGAATCATCCTTGGGTACGTAGTCAGGAGATATCAAAAATTGATGTAATGGGTGTGAGTGCATTTTATTGCCTATTCCACATAGTTCTCTTAACAACAACCCATCTTTTGGTGGTGTTATATCACATGCATCTTCAATTGCCTCTACTGCTGAAGTTGCATGAGCTACGGGACAAATTCCACAAAATCTTGATACTGCAATAGGAGCAAATTCTGCAGGTTTTCCAACTAAGAATTTTTCAAAACCTCTTACTGGGGTTACGCTTAGATAAGCTCCTTTTTCAACAATACCTTCATCATCGACCTTCAAAACCAACTTTGTATGCCCTTCATGCCTTGTTGTAGGGTGGATTTCTACAATTTTCCCCATATTAATCACCTACCTTATTTGGATAATTAATATATCTATTATAAAGTATGATATCTATTAAAATTTCTTATTTAGTTAAAATAAAAAGGTATATATGTTAAAATAATTTTCAATATTTTTATTAAGGTAATAATAAAAATTTAAAAAATAGTAATAAAAAATTCAAATCATTGTTTTTCGTATTTATTTTTACGTTTAAATTTTCAAAAATTTAATTTGATGGATATATCCATTAGATTTCCTAATACGTTATATAAAGTTTTCTATTTGGGCTGTATAAAAAATTTTATGTACATCTATGATTTATGTAGTATGTAATTAGTTTTTGTAATATAGATATTAAACTATTTAATGGTGATTCTATGTCTGAATGGGAACCAAAAATTATTGGATTTTGTTGTAATTGGTGTACCTATGGTGGAGCAGACACTGCCGGTGTTGGAAGGATGCAATACCCACCAAGTATAAGAATAATTAGAGTAATGTGCTCTGGAAGAATTGAACCATCCCTTATTTTAAAAGCGTTTAAAGAAGGGGCAGATGGTGTTTTTGTCGGAGGTTGCCACTTAGGAGATTGCCACTACGATTCTGGGAATTATAAATGGCAAAGAAGAGTTATGATGCTCTACGAATTATTGGAAGAATTAGGCATTGAAAAAGAAAGATTAAACCATGAATGGATTTCTGCATCAGAAGGTGAAAAATTCCAAAATACGATGAAGGATTTCTATAATAAAATAGAAGCTCTTGGACCTTGCAAACTAAAAGAAGAATTAGACAAATAAAATTGGTGATTTAGATGGTAAAAATAGCAACAACATGGTTAGGCGGTTGTTCCGGATGTCATATAAGTTTGTTAGATTTACACGAAGAACTTTTGAATTTGCTGGAAAATGTTGAACTTGTTCATTGTCCTGTGCTTATGGATGTTAAAGAAATCCCTGATGAAGTTGAAGTTGCATTGATTGAAGGTGGAATAAGAAACGAAGAAAACCTGGAAATTGCAAAAGAAATGAGGGAAAGGGCAAAAATAGTCATAGCATTTGGAACCTGTGCTGCATTTGGAGGTGTTCCAGGGTTAGGTAATCTGTATTCCAACGATGAGTTATTGGACAAGGCCTATAAAACAACTATCACTACAAAAAACGACGATGGAATTATTCCAAACGAAGAAGTTCCAGAATTAGTCTCAAGGGTTAAACCGCTATCTGAGGTTATAGAAGTCGATTACTTCATCCCAGGATGTCCACCAAATCCTGAAATGATTGCTGAAGTTGTAAAAGCATTGTTAGAAGGAAAAGAACCAGAATTGCCTAAGAAGAATTTATGTGAAGAGTGTGCAAGGAAGAAAAGTGAAGAAGGAGTTGCAATTGAAACAATAAAAAGAAACTATGAAGGAAATCCAGATCCTGAAAAATGTCTATTGGAACAAGGATATATCTGCTTAGGTATCGCAACAAGGGAAGGTTGTGGGGCACCATGTCCGAGCTCAGGTGTTCCATGTAGTGGTTGCAGTGGTCCAACAGATGCTGTTGTTGATCAAGGAGCAAAAATGATTTCTGCACTATGTTCTGATTTTGGAATTGATAACGATAGAGATGTAGATCCAATGATATTACCGAAATCAATAAAAGATAAAATAGGAAGTTTTTACAAATTTACACTCCCAAGTGCTTTTGTTCCTATCAGATTGAAATAATAATTTAGAGAGCGATTAAATAACGGTGATAAAATGGTAAAATTGTCAGTTGAACCAGTTACAAGGGTTGAAGGGCATGGAAAAATATCAGTATCCTTTGATGATAGTGGAAATTTAGACAAGGTTCGTTTCCATGTTGTGGAAGTTAGAGGTTTTGAAAAGTTTTTGGAAGGAAGGTATGTTGAAGATGCCCCAATATATACACCAAGAATCTGTGGAATATGTCAAGTTGCCCACCATTTAGCAAGTGCAAAAGCGGTGGACAATGTATTTGGCGTGAAAATTCCAGAAACAGCTGAGCTCTTAAGAAACTTAATGCATCAAGGGGCAACAGTTCACAGTCATGCACTCCATTTTTACATGCTTGCTGCACCAGATTTAATGTTTCCAACAACAGATGATGTTTTAAAAAGAAACTTAATGGGTATCGCAAAGGAACATCCAGAAATTATAAAGGATGCTATTGAATTGAGAAAAGCAGGACAGAATGTTGTTAGAGTAGTCGGAGGTAGAGCAATTCACCCAGTTACTGCAGTAGTTGGAGGTCAATCAAAATCACTGAAAGAAGAAGAAAGAGACGAATTGCTAAAACTATCTGAAAGAACGATAGAGTTATCTGAAAAGTCTATTGAAGTTGGAAAAAAGTTACTTGAAAATATAAAAGATGAGGATTTATTGGACATAGGCTATTTTGAATCAGCTCATATGGGTATGGTAAATAATGGAGTCCATGACCTATATGATGGAAAACTTAGGGTTGTCAATTCAGAAGGAAAAGTTGAATATGAATTTGATCCATCTGAATACATGAACTATATTGCCGAAGGAGTTAAGCCATACTCATACTTAAAATTCCCATATTTAAAAGATAAAGGAGAAGAAGACGGAATTTATAGGGTGAATACATTATCAAGACTTAACGTTTCCGACAAGATGGCTACACCACTTGCACAGAAATATTATGACGAATTTGTTAAAGAATTTGGAAAACCTTGCCACCATCCAATGTTATTCCACTATGCAAGGTTAATAGAGCTCCTCTCAAGTGCTGAAATGGTAAAAGAACTTTTAGAAAACGATAAAATAGTTGGAGAGGACATAAGAGCTGAACCAGAGGAAGTTGTTGGAGATGGAGTAGGATGTGTTGAAGCTCCAAGGGGAACGTTAATACACCACTTCAAAACAGACGACGATGGAATTATAACAGATACTAATTTAGTTGTTGCAACAGTTCAAAACAACCCTGCTATGGACATTGGTGTTAGAAAAGTTGCTGAAAAGTATATAAAAGCTCCTGAAGATGCAACACCACAAGTTTTAAACTATATGGAAATGCTCATTAGGGCTTATGACCCATGTTTGTCCTGTGCAACTCACATAATTGGGGAAGAATCAAATAACCTATCATTGGATGTTTATCAGAAAAATAAATTAGTCAAATCAATTAGGGGATAAAATGATAGTAGTAAATACGGAGGATTGCTATTTATGCAAAGCATGTGAAAGGGCATGTCCTACTGAGGCACTAAAACTTAATCCCCTTAAAGTCTGCATGCTGTGTGGAAATTGTGTCAACGCATGTCCTAATGATGCCTTAAACCTAAGAGAAATCGAATTAAATGGCAAAAAAATCAAACAGATTGAGTACAACTCAAGTAAGTGTGATTTATGTGGAGAATGTGTTAAAGTCTGTCCAAATAATCTAACAATCAAAGATGATAAATTAAAAGGCTTCTGTGTTGGATGTATGAAGTGTATCGATGCCTGTCCAGACAAATTCGTTGGAATGGAAGGCGTTGTTGAACCAAATAAAAAAGAAATAATTATTCCACAAGAACCAATAGCAGTTACCGACGACTGTGTGGGATGTGGAATTTGTGCAGAGGAATGTCCAGTTAAGGCAATAGAAATCAGTGATGATAAGGCAGTAGTTGACAAGGATAAATGTATCTATTGTAGCGTATGTGCTCAAACATGCCCATGGAATGCCATATTCGTTGCAGGCAAGAAATCTCCAAAAAGAGACAAAAATATATTGAAATTTGAAGTTAATGAGGAATGTATTGGGTGTGGGGTTTGTACAGACGTATGCCCTAAAAATCTAATAAAAGTTGAAGATATGATGGCAAAACCACCAGTTGGATGTCCAGCATGTGGTCTGTGTGCAAATGCATGTCCTGTAGATGCCATAACTTTAGAGGTTGAGTATAAACCACCTAAACCAGTAAGTGAGGAAGGCATTGCGTGGATTGAAGAGAGCTGCAATTACTGCGGTTCATGTGCTATGAAGTGTCCAACAAGTGCTATAAAAGTTGTCAATAAGAGGGGTATGGAGCTCCCAACAAAGAAAAAAACAGATGAGAAAGAGAAGTTCAGAATGTGCGTTAGATGCGGGGCATGTACAACAGTTTGTCCAACTGGAGCATTGAAACTAGGAACGGTAACTTATGATGGGAAAGAATACAATAGGATTGAATTCAACCCTACTCTGTGTAATAAATGTGGAGAATGTGTAAAAGTTTGTCCATACGATATGTTAGAATTAACTGAAAATGAAAAAATGCCTTTAAGCGGTTTTTGTGTCATGTGTTTAAAGTGTGTTGACGCCTGTAAGAAGATTAAAAGAAATGCGCTGGCATTGAAGTGAGCTGAAATAAAGCATAAATTCCAAAGGAATTTATAAACGAAAGTTGATGATTTGCTTCGACTTCGGAGCAGATGAAGGATTATATGGTTCTTCGGATTTTACCATCGCTTGAAAAGACTTGAATATTTTGCATATTACCATATTAGAAAATCCAATTACAATATTAGTAAATTGGTTAATAATCAAAAATATTAAAATGAATTATAAAATTGGTGATAACATGGAAGAGCCAAGAATTGGCGTATATGTTTGCCATTGTGGAGTCAACATCGGAGGGACTGTTGACTGTCCAGATGTTACCGAGTTTGCTAAAACCTTAAAGAATGTTGTTGTGGCAAGAGATTACAAATACATGTGTGCAGATCCTGGGCAAGAAATGATTAAAAAAGACATCAAAGAACACAACTTAAACAGGGTGGTTGTAGCTGCATGTTCTCCAAGATTACACGAGCCAACATTTAGAAGGTGTGTTGCTGAAGCAGGATTAAACCCATTCTTATTTGAGTTTGCGAACATAAGAGAACACTGCTCTTGGGTACACATGCATGAAAAAGAAAAAGCAACAGAAAAGGCAAAAGATTTAGTAAGAATGGCTGTTGCAAAGGCAAGGTTGTTAGAACCTTTAGAGTTCATCAAAGTAGGGGTTACACAAAGAGCTCTGGTTATTGGAGGGGGAGTTGCAGGTATTCAGACTGCACTAGATTTAGGAGATATGGGTTTTGAAACCATATTGGTAGAAAAAACTCCTTCTGTTGGAGGAAGAATGGCCCAACTTGATAAAACATTCCCTACAAACGACTGTTCTATTTGTATTTTAGCTCCAAAGATGGTAGATGTTGCAAAGCATCCAAACGTTAAACTTTATGCCTATTCTGAAGTTGTAGATGTCCAAGGATATGTTGGAAACTTTAAAGTCAAAATAATGAAAAAGGCAAGATACATCGATGAAACAAAATGTACTGGATGCGGGCAGTGTTCAGAAGTATGTCCAATAGATGTTCCAAATGAGTTTGATATGGGCATTGGAATGAGAAAAGCCATCTATAAGCCATTTCCACAGGCAGTTCCTGCAAAATACACCATTGATAAAGAACACTGTATAGAATGTGGATTGTGTGCAAAAGTTTGTGGGCCTAATGCCATAGACTTTGATCAAGAACCTGAAATTATAGAAGCTGAAGTAGGTACGATAATTTGTGCAATAGGTTATGATGCATTTGATCCAACAGTTAGGGAAGAGTACGGATATGGAGTATATGATAACGTTGTAACTGCACTTGAATTGGAGAGGATGATTAACGCCTCTGGTCCTACAGGTGGAAAGGTTATAAGGTTAAGTGACGGGCAAAAACCAAAAAGAATCGCATTTATCCAGTGTGTTGGTTCAAGGGATGCAAAAGTTGGAAACAAATATTGTTCAAACGTCTGTTGTATGTATGCAATGAAGAACTCTCAGTTAATTAAGGAAAAATCACCAGATACCGAGATAGATATTTATTATATGGATATAAGGGCGTTCAGCAAAGGATACGAAGAGTTCTATGAAAGAAGTGCCAAACAGTACGGTATTAAATTCATGAGAGGAAGGCCATCACAAGTTATAGAAGATCCAGAAACAGGAAACCTTGTAGTTAGGGCAGAAGATACCTTGTTAGGAGAAATACTTGAAAAAGAATATGATTTAGTAGTTCTCTCAGTAGGTATGGTACCAACAAAATCAGCTGATGAGGTCCAAAAAATATTGGGTATTTCAAGAACACCTGACCAGTTCTTTATGGAAGCACACCCAAAATTAAGACCTGTTGATACTGCAACAGACGGTGTTTATCTTGCTGGAGCTTGTCAGGGGCCAAAAGATATCCCTGCATCAGTTGCACAAGGTTCTGCCGCTGCTTCAAGAGCTGCGATTCCACTTGCTAAAGGAGAAGTTGAAGTTGAACCAATAATTGCGTCAGTAGATGCAGAAATCTGTGGTGGATGTGGAGTTTGTGTAAAACAATGTCCATACGGAGCTCCAAGATTGGTTGAAAAAGACGGTAAAGTAGTAGCTGAAGTTATCTCAGCCCTGTGTAAAGGATGTGGAACCTGTCCTGCAGGATGTCCTAGTGGTGCATTAGAACAAGACCACTTCAAAACAATACAACTGTTTAAACAGATTGAAGGGATGTTTAGGGATACAGCATAACTCAAATTAATCATCTAAGACTTTAAAAACGGAATCTATGATTCCGTTGATTAATTCCTAATTTTATGTATATTTACTCAAGATTGAATGAAACATTTGGGTTTTAGCACTCCTTTGGAGGTTGGTGAAATCCTAACAGATTTTACGATTCATGAGAATTAACAAAATCAAAGTTGTAACTCCTTCTTGGAGCTCCCATATTTTTTCATGTTTCATATGAAGGTGGTATTATGGAAATAATAAAAGATGTGGTTTGTCCATTCTGTGGAACATTATGTGACGACATAGAGTGCTATGTTGAAGGTAATCACATAATCGGGACAAAGAACGCATGCAGAATTGGATACAGTAAATTTACCCATAGAGAAGGTTCTACAAGACACACAGGACCTTTAATGAGGGAAAATAAAAAAGACGATTTTAAAAAGGTTGATTGGGATACTGCAATAGAGAAGGCGGCAGAAATACTAGTAAATGCCAAAAAACCATTGATATATGGATTTTCAGCAACAGAGTGTCATGCTCACGTGTATGGGATAGAATTGGCCGAAAAGGTAAAAGGAGTAGTAAGTAATACTGCAGAAGTATGCCACGGACCAAGTGTTTGGGCATTGCAGGATGTAGGTTATCCTATTTGTACATTAGGTGAGGTAAAAAATAGGGCAGATGTAGTGATCTATTGGGGATGCAATCCAATGCATGCTCATCCAAGACACATGAGTAGGTATGGTGTATTTTCAAGAGGATTTTTCAGAGAAAGAGGGAGAAATGATAGAACATTAATTGTTGTAGATCCGAGAAAAACAGATACTGCGAAGTTAGCAGATGTTCACCTACAAGTCGAACCTCATAAAGATTATGAGTTAATAAGTGCAATGAGGGCGGCATTGAAAGGGTTTGAGTTGAAAGGGGAAAAAATTGCAGGAATCCCTGTGGAAACTATTTATGAGGCAATAGATGTGCTTAAAAATGCCCAATTTGGAAATTTGTTCTTTGGTATGGGTGTCACCCAATCAGGAAGTAAGCACAGAAATATTGACAATGCCATTGAACTTATTATTGATTTAAATGCCCATACAAAATTCACACTTATACCGATGAGGGGACACTACAATGTGAATGGATTTAACCAAGTGTGCACCTGGATAAGTGGTTATCCACTATGTGTTGATTACTCAAGTGGAAGCCCTATATTCAATCCAGGGGATACAAGTGTAACCGATCTGTTAATGAGAAGAGAAGCTGATGCCATGTTAAACCTTGCATCAGATCCTGGAGCTCACTTCCCTCAAAAGGCAGTGGAGAGAATGGTTGAAATTCCTTTAATAGTGATGGAGCCCCACCAAACTCCAACAACAGAACTGGCAAATATAATACTACCTCCGGCAATTGCTGGAGTTGAATGTGGAGGAACCGCTTATAGGATGGATGGCGTTCCAATCGCTCTTAAAAAAGTCATTGACCCTCCAGAAGATGTAATGTCAGATAAAGAAATCCTAAAAAGAATGATGGACAAAGTTAAAGAGCTTTTATAAGCTATTTTATTTTACTTTTTTATTACACCTATATTTTTAAAATTTTTCCTTGTTTTTTATTTTTTAATATCCTAAAAATCTTGGTATAAAGTAAAAGGTACCTATGGCACTTCCTAAATTTGCAAGTGCAGCCACTATTAGTACCTTCATTGCATTATTTTTAATTAGTTTTTTAAAATCTTCAGTGTTAAATAATTCTTTTATGTCTTCAACAGTTATTTTTCTGTATTTTAACTCCACAAGACCTGCTATATACCCTGCTCCAATAACTGGTATTAGGGAAGTTATCGGTGCAGCTAAAAACGCTGCAATTGCAGTTTGAATACGTCCCCTGGCGATTAAAACACCTAATGATGAAAGACTTCCATTTACAAGTATCCAATCTAAAGTTAGTTTTTTTAAAACATCTAAATTTGAAGAAGCCATATAAAATCCATAGATGATTAATAAAACCAAACCAATTGACGCCAATTTTCCAAGTATGTTGGACTTCTTTTTAACTTCCATTAACTCTCCTAAATCAATATTTTTTCCAGATTCAAGTTCCCTTAAATAGTTGGCAATTCCATTTAAATGGCCTGCCCCAACAACTGCAACTATTTTTTCTTTTCCCTTACTGGATTCAAAAATGTTCTTTGCCATGAACTTATCTCTTTCATCTACAAGAACTTCGTAAATTGCTGGTGAAACTTCTTTTAACATTAAAATTAAATCTTCGGCGTTATTTATCATATTGTTTAGTGATTTTTCATCTATTTCAATATCGTTTTTTTCAGTTAGGAGCCCCAATAAAACATCTATTTTTTCCTTTAAAGTCATTTTATTCATGGCCCTTGAAAGAGTAATGTTTATTGGCCGGTCTATAAGTGAAACAGGTTTATTATATAAAATAGCCAAATCTACCGCTTTTTTCATTTCACTACCTGGTTTTATGCCAAACTGTTCCCCAATCTTTTTTTGAAAATTCGCTAAAATTGTATGAATCAAAAAGAGCCCAATCTTTCCTTCTTTAATAATCTTTAAAATATCTATATTATGTATATTATCCGCATTCTTTGAGTTTCCGCTGTTCATAATGGAAAGAAATCTGTCTTTATCGAGTTCAACAGCAATTAAATCAGGATCTATTTCCATTATTGCTTTTTCCACGTTATGTATACTTTCGTCGGAAACATGGGCAGTACCTATTAAGTGAATATCACATTCACTTATTCCATTGTTAATCCTTACGTGCATTTTTTTCACCATAAGTATAAGTATATTAAAAGAGAGGTTATATATATTTTAATATGTTGATAAATTTTCTGGTGAGTATATGATCGAAGTGAGATCAGTTATGAAGGAACCAATAACGGTAAATCAAAATGACCGTATCGAAGATGTCATAACTTTATTTAGAAAAAATAGAATAAGTGGAGCTCCGGTTGTGGATGCAGATGGTAAAATAGTTGGGGTCATTTCAGAAAGTGATATTGTAAAGACAATTACAACCCATGATGAAAGATTTGATTTAATACTACCTTCTCCACTGGATTTAATTGAATTACCTTTAAAAGCAGCTATAAAAATGGAAGAATTCAAAGAAGATATGAAAAATGCCCTAAAAACCGAAGTATGGGAAGCTATGACAAGGGATGTTATAACAATTACACCCGAAACTTCAATAAATGAAGCTGCTGAAATAATGATTAAAAATAAAATTAAGAGACTTCCCGTTGTTGAAAACGGAAAACTTGTTGGAATTGTCACAAGAGGGGACTTGATAGAGGTACTGGTTTCTGAGAAGGAATAGTATAATTTGGAGTGTTTCAGGTTTAGGTGAGATGATGAAATTAAAGTTAACTTCCCCTTCAAGAATACACATGAGTTTAATTGACTTGAACGGCAGTATTGGAAGGGTAGATGGTGGTGTAGGGGTAGCCTTAGATTATCCAAATTTCGTAATTGAAGGTAAAGAAAGCGATGAGATAGAGATAGATTTAAAAGCTGATTTAAATAAAAGTATGAAAGAGGATATGGAAAAAAGGATTTACGATTCTGCAAAAAAGGTTTTAAACCATATAAATGAAGATGGGATATCTTTAAAAATACGCAATATAATTCCTCCACATACTGGTTTAGGCAGTGGTACTCAGATGGCAATCTCAACTGGAAAGTTGACCTCATTAATCTACGGAAAAGAATTAAGCGCTACCGAAATTGCAAAAATAACTGGGAGAGGCGGTACATCAGGTATTGGTATTGCAGCATTTGAAAATGGAGGTTTTATAGTTGATGGGGGGCACACATTTGGACCAGGCAAGGATAAAGAGGATTTCAGACCTTCTTCTGTGTCAAAAAATGTAAGGCCTGCGCCCATACTTTTTAGGCATGACTTTAACTGGGATATAGTTTTAACGATACCAAGGGGCAAAAATATACATGGAAACAAAGAAGTAGATATATTTAAGACATACTGCCCTATCCCATTATCTGAAACCCAAAAGCTATGCCATCTAATCCTAATGAAGATGATGCCATCAATAATTGAAAAAGATTTAAATTCCTTTGGAGAGGTTATAAATAATATACAAAACTTAGGTTTTAAGAAGGTAGAGGTTGATCTTCAGAGTGAAACTGTCAAAAAACTTTTAAAAACATTGCAGGATGTTTCATACAGTGGTTTGTCCAGTTTTGGACCTACCATATATTCAATTGGAGATAAGAAGATAATAATTGAAGCTTCAAAGAAGTTTTTTGATGAAAATGGAATAGAAGGCGAGATCATAGTAACTACTGGAAATAACAAAGGATATAAAGTAGAATAAGAGACAGTCTCAGAATATGATTGAATTGATTATCCTTTTCTCAAGATATTTATAGAATTTATATTTATAATCATATTTGCAGTTTTATAAAGAAATACGGTTTAGTAGGTTGAATGAAATCCTTAGGATTGAATGAAAACCTGATGGTTTTCATTGCTCAAAACCGAAGGTTTTTATCTCATAGCTCACCTTCACTTTGTTCGGTGATACCTTATGGAAAAATCAAACACTAACGAGTTAATTAATAACTTAAATCTGAAGTTCAGAAATATTGATGGTAGAGAGCTCATAACTGCAATTGTGATGGATGAGAACAAAAATATTTTAATGACCGCTTTCATGAATATGGAATCACTGAAAAAAACCCTTGAAACCAAAATTATGCATTATTATTCAACAAGCAGAAATAAGATTTGGAGGAAAGGGGAGGAAAGTGGAAATACACAATATGTTAAAGAAGTTTATCGTGATTGCGATGGCGATGCTCTTTTATTCGTTGTAAAACAGAAGGGATGGGCTTGTCACGAAGACTATTATTCATGTTTCCACTATAAATTAGATTTAGAGAGTGGAAATTTATCCATTGTAGGGGATAAAATTATGAAAATCTAAAAGATTTTTAATACCCTTAACGGGAACGATAATAAAAATACAATATAAAAACTTTGTTAAATTAACTTTTTTGTTTAATACTAAATTTGTTGGCATTTATTACTTACATATTAATAACTTATTTAGGTGATAGTATGGACGATAAACAAGATTCTAGTGGTTTAAATCAAGAACCAATATTTGTTGGCGGTTCACAAAATGAAGATGAGGATATTCCAACTACAATCCCTGATTTAAAAAATAAAAAAATAACAGTAGATACCTGTGTAGTTATTGACGGTAGAATAACTGACCTGATAGAGAATGGAGTAATAGAAAATAGTAAGATAATAATCCCTGAGGCAGTTATATCTGAGTTGGAAGCTCAGGCAAATAAAGGTAGGGAAATAGGTTATTTAGGAATTGAAGAATTGAAGAAAATGGTAGATGTTGCAAAGGAAAGCAATATTGAAATAGAATACTACGGGGAAAGACCCTCAGTTGATATTATTTCACTTGCCAAGAGCGGGGAAATAGATGCAATGATTAGAAATGTGGCAAAAGAAACCGACTCAATACTTTTAACAAGCGATAGAATACAATACAACCTTGCACTTGCTCAAGGAATAGAGTCCTACTATCTACACGTTAAAAAAGAAAAAGTTGAATTGGTGTTGGATAAATATTTTGACTCTTTAACAACATCAGTTCATTTGAAGGAAAACTGCAAACCATATGTAAAAAGAGGAAAACCTGGGGAAGTTAAACTTACCCCTGTAGATGATAAGGAGCTCACAAGGGAAGAAATGGAAGCTATAATTGATAATATTTTAAAATACAGTGAGCAAAATAATGGATTAATTGAGATACAGAGAAGAGGGGCAACAGTAATCCAGCTTGGAAACATGAGAATAGCCATAACAAGGCCTCCGTTTTCAGAAGGTCTCGAAGTCACGGCTGTAAGGCCTATCACAAAGGTTTCACTTGATGATTACAATTTATCAGAACATCTAATGGATAGACTAAAGAAAGCAGAAGGTATATTTGTTTCAGGAGCTCCAGGTAGTGGAAAATCAACGTTTGTTTCAGCATTGGCAGAGTACTATAGGAGCAACAATAAAATAGTAAAAACAATGGAAAGTCCAAGGGATTTACAGGTAGGTACTGAAATTACTCAGTATGCACCACTTGAGGGGAGTATGGAAAAAACCTGCGATATTTTACTTTTAGTAAGGCCTGATTACACAATATACGATGAAGTCAGAAAGACAAGGGACTTTGAAATATTTGCAGATATGAGAATGGCAGGAGTTGGAATGGTTGGGGTAGTTCATGCTTCAAAGCCAATAGATGCTATACAGAGACTCATAGGTAGAGTAGAGCTCGGTATAATTCCTCAGATTGTAGATACTGTTGTATTTATTCAAGATGGAAAAATTGAAAAGGTTTATGAAGTGGGCTTTACAGTTAAAGTTCCGCATGGAATGAAAGAGGCAGATTTGGCAAGGCCTGTTATTGAAATTAAAGACTTTGTAACAAAAAAACCCGAATACGAGATATACACCTATGGGGAACAGGTTGTAGTCATGCCTATAAAGGAAGAAGAAATTAGCGAAGTACCTCCAGTTTACAAATATGCCGAAGAAAATATAAAGAAGGCTTTGAAACCATACATTCCAAAAAAGGCAAAACCTGAGATTAAAATATTGGGCAACGATACAATTGAACTTAGAGTTCATGAGAAGTACATTCCTTCAATTATAGGAAAAGGGGGAAAGGAAATATCCAAGCTGGAAGATATAATAGGATTAAAAATAAGTGTTAGAGAATTGGGTTCAGATTCTGGAGCTGAAACTCAAGGTCATTATGATGAAGAAGTTGATAAGTACGAATATATGAGCGATTATGAAACTACAAGATTAATTGAGACTGGAAAACATATCGTTGTAGATGCAGGGGAGGATTTTGTTGGAGCGAATATTAAAATTTATATTGATGGAGAATATCTCTGCTCTGCTACCGTAAGTTCAAATGGTACTGTAAAATTAAACAAAAAAACATCCATTGGAAAAGAGCTCTTAAGTGCAATGAAAAAAGGAAAAGACATATTTGTTGAGATGTAATTTAAAACATGTTTTTAACTTTTTCATCGGATTTCATAACCTTCTCTTTTTGTTTAGTTCTGAAATCTTTCAATTTTGATGCAATGTTTTCATCAGATATTGCCAGCATTTCAAGGGCTAAAATAGCAGCATTTTCACCTCTATCTACACCAACAGTAGCTACTGGGATTCCTGGAGGCATTTGAACAGCACTTAGTAATGCATCCATTCCATCCAGTTTGCTCTCAACAGGAACAGCAACAACTGGTTTTGTTGTTAAAGATGCTACAACACCTGGTAAATGGGCAGCCAATCCTGCAATCGCTATAAAAACTTTTGCATCTGAATTTTTAACTATTTCTTCAACTAATTCTGGTGTTCTATGGGCTGAAGCTACTCTAACTTCAAATTCTACTTCAAAGTCCTTTAAAATATTAACAGCCTTTTCGGCTATTTTAACATCGCTTTCGCTTCCCATTACAATACATATCATCTTTTTCACCGTTTATATTTTTGAACTATATATTGTATATTGTATGGAAAGATTCTTATTGTTTGAGATTTATATATTTATTCACAAAAAATAGGGGAGGTACACTATGGGTACTATTGAAAACTTGGTTAAGGCATTTGCTGGAGAGAGTATGGCAAGAAATAGATATAGTTTCTATGCAAAGATTGCAAAGAAGGAGGGGTATGTATTTATATCCAAGGTCTTTCTTGAAACTGCTGACAATGAAAAAGAACATGCTGAGACTTTTTTTGAGTTTATTCAGGAACTTAGAAAAGATGACGCCATAAAAACCGAAATTGAAGCACCATTAGTTTGCGGAAACACCGTGGAAAACCTAAAAGCTGCGATAGATGGAGAGCATTATGAAAATACATACATGTATCCAGAATTTGCAGAAATAGCTGAAAAAGAAGGACTTAAAGATATAGCAGAAAGAATTAGGGCGATAAGTAGGGCAGAAGAGCATCATGAGGCAAGGTACAAAAAAATCCTTGAAGCAGTTGAAAACGGAACAATGTTTAAAAGAGATGAGGAAACAGAATGGGTTTGTCTTGAATGTGGGTATATCCATAACGGAACTGAAGCTCCAGAAAAGTGTCCATCATGTGGGCATGCAAAGAGCTACTATGTTGCTAGGGACATGCTTTCTCTTTAAAATAAAATATACTTAATTATTATTTATTTAATCATTTAACAGTTTTTAACTTTTGCAGTCTTTGTGGTATGTTAGGGATTACTATGAAAGAGAGAACTTTTGTGGCTTTAAAGCCAGATGCAGTTAAAAGAAAATTAATCGGAAGAATTATCCAGAGATTCGAAGATAAAGGGCTTGATATTGTAGATATGAAGATGTTAACCCTTTCAAGAGAAATGGTTGAAAAGTGTTATATGGAACACAGAGGAAAAGGGTTTTATGAGAAACTTATAAATTTCATGACATCAGGTAGAATCGTAATTCTTATTGTTGAAGGAGAAAATGTAATATCGATTGTTAGGAAAATGATCGGAAGTACAAATCCTAAAGAAGCAGAACCTGGGACTATCAGGGGAGATTTTGCTTTATCGACTCCTGATAATATAATACATGCATCTGATTCAAAAGAAAGTGCAGAGAGAGAAATAAGTCTATTTTTTGGAAGATAATTTATGGCGATATTTCTTAAAATTGCCATAAAAAATAAAAAGTGGTGCAGTGCAATATATTTTAAATAATAAATCTTTTTATATAACCTCGATCTATTTTAGTAAAATATCTATATTATAAGTGATTATCGTCTCTATTTAAAAAACGTTTATTGATATGTATTTTGATAAATATTATATAACAATGTGAATTGTGAGATATCGGATATTTTTAGTGTGAAACAATTTACAAAACGGTGATTTTTTATGGCTTTAAGATTTCCTATAGTTAGTGTTTTAGGGCATGTGGATCATGGTAAAACAAGTTTACTTGATAAAATAAGAAAAACAAGGGTTACAAAAAGAGAAGCTGGTGGAATTACCCAGCATATTGGGGCCAGTGAAATCCCAATAGACGTTATAAAGAAGATTTCTGGAAACCTACTAAATATGTTAAATGCTAAAATAACGATTCCTGGGCTTTTGGTTATTGATACCCCAGGACACGAGGCTTTTACCTCCTTGAGAAAAAGGGGAGGAGCTCTGGCAGATATTGCCATATTGGTAGTAGATATTAATGAAGGGTTTAAGCCCCAAACGATTGAGGCTATTAATATTTTAAAACAATGTAAAACCCCCTTCGTGGTAGCTGCAAATAAAATTGATCTTATCCCAGGATGGAGCTCTGTTGAAGGGCCATTTGTTTTAAATTTTAATGAGAAAAATCAGCATCCTAATGCATTGACTGAATTCGAAATAAGACTCTATGAAAATGTTATAAAGCCTTTAAACGAAATGGGCTTTGAAGCAGACCTTTTTATGAGGGTTAAAGACATTGCAAAAACTGTTAACATAATTCCAGTTTCAGCTATGACTGGAGAAGGAATCCCAGATTTACTGGTTATGATTGCAGGTTTGGCTCAGAAGTTTTTAGAACAGAACTTGAGCTTAAATGTTGAAGGTTATGCAAAAGGTACCGTTTTGGAAGTTAAAGAAGAAAAAGGACTGGGAAAAACTATTGATGCGATAATTTATGACGGTATTGCAAAAAGAGGAGATTATATAGTGGTTGGAAATCCTGATGGAGTTTTAGTTTCAAAGATTAAGGCCCTTTTAAAACCTAAACCATTGGATGAAATGAGAGATCCAAGGGATAAGTTTAAACCTGTTAAAGAGGTTGTTGCATCTGCAGGGGTTAAAATATCAGCTCCTGAATTGGAAAACGTTATTGCAGGAAGTCCTTTAAGGATCGTTCCAAAGAACAAGGTAGATGAGGCTAAAGAGGAAATTTTGAAAGAAATTGAAGAAGTAGCCATAGAGACAGATGAAGAAGGAATCATCATTAAGGCAGACACTATGGGTTCATTGGAAGCTCTTGCCAATGAGTTAAGAAAAAATAATGTTAAAATTAAAAAAGCAGAAGTTGGGGACGTTTCTAAAAAAGACGTTATTGAAGCTTCATCCTATGCTCAATCAAACCCATTAAATGGGGCTATAATATCATTTAACACAAAAATACTTCCAGATGCAAAAACAGAAATAGAAAAAACCGATGTAAAGGTATTTGAAGGAAACATTATCTACAAGTTAGTTGAAGACTATGATGAATGGTTAAAAGAAATGAATGAAAAGATGAAATCCGATGAATTAAGTAAACTTACAAAACCTGCAATCATTAAAATACTTCCTAACTGTATATTCAGGCAGAAAAATCCTGCGATCTGTGGTGTTGAAGTTATATATGGGACCTTAAAAGTAGGCAGTCCTTTAATGACTGAGGATGGAAAAAAATTAGGTTATGTGAAAGAAATTAAAAACCAAAAGCAGGAGAATATTAAAGAGGCAAAAGTTGGCATGCAGGTTCCTATTTCAATTGAAGGTAATATAGTGTTGGGAAGGAACGCCAAGGAAAATGATATACTATATGTGGAAGTTCCTGAACATGAAGTTAGAAAGCTCTACCATGAATATAAGGGAGAATTAAGAGGAGATGAACGGGAAGCCCTCTCAAAATACATGGAATTAAAACAAAAACTCGAAGGGAACCTATTCTGGGGAATGTAACCTTGTTTCATTTTCTTTTTATAGCATGTCTTAACATTAAAATTATATACCATTATTTTGAGATTATATTAAAAGTGATGTTTTAGACCCCATTATTACTTACATTACTACGTACTTGTGAACTATATCGTTTAGAATATAATGTCCCATGCCTTTGGAGGTATACTATGATATTAATTATTGGTTACGGTTCGTTTGGTCGTAAAATCGTGAATAATGCCAAAAATCTTGATAAAATCGTGGTAATTGATAAAAACGAAGCTGTATTTGAATCACTTGAGGAAATTGATTTTGATTATATTGTGGGGGATGCCACTGAAGAGGATACTCTCAATAGAGCAAGAATTAAAGATGCTGACACAATACTAATTCTAACAAATAACTACGAGATAAATAGAAAAATTGCAGAACTAGTAACTCAATTAAATCAAAGGGGTTATCTTATAGCTAGAGGGGTAGTTAAGTATCCTGATCTTTACAGCGGTCTTGATGTCGATAAGGTTATATATCCATTAGAAAGTGCTGCAAAAGATGTTATAGCAGAAATTGAAAAGTCGAAGTTAAGGAGAAAATTGGCAGACCTTAGGGAGCTCGCTTTAGATGCTCGGAGAAAATTTAACAAATATTATGGTGAGAAAGAAGATAAGGAGTCAACTGATAGTGAGTTTAAGGCTCCTTTTTTAATAGTTACGCATAAAAATCCCGATCCTGATGCAATGGCAAGTTCAATGGCCTTAAAAACAATATTAGAAAAATGGGGCGTAAATTCTGAAATTGTATATGGGGGGAAAATAGGTTATGACGAAAATAAGGCAATGATAAACTTATTGGGCATTAAATTAAAGCACATAGATGATGTTGATTTGAAAAACTACTGTTCGATTGCAGTGGTGGATTCTTCAAGTTCAAAAACCCTTCCAATAGATGCCGAAAACACGGAGATAGCTATATTAATAGATCATCACGAGAACGGAGATCTAAATGCAAAATATGAAGATATTAGGCAGGATGTTGGTGCAACTGCTACTATTTTAACAGAGTATTTAATGCAAATGGATATGACGCCAAGTAGAGATTTGGCAACTGCACTTTACTATGCAATAGCATCAGATACGAACTATTTTAAAAGAAAAACTTCAAAAAAGGACTTTGAAGCTGCAGGGTATTTGCAGGGGCTAATGGATGCTAAAGTTTTGGAAATGATAGAGAATCCTGAAATGGATACTGAGACAATGGAAGTACTTGCAAGGGCCATACTAAACAGAAAAATTATTAAAGGTAATATTGCTCTTTCTTACGTTGGAATGATAAAGAATAGGGATGCATTACCAAGAGCTGCAGAATTTTTACTTAAGATGGAAGGGATTACAACTACCTATGTATTTGGAATATCTGAAAATGAAATACATATTAGTTCAAGGACAAAGGATCTGAGAATTGATGTAGGGGATATAATGAAAAAAGCCTTTGGTGGTGGGGGTCACCAATCATCTGCAGCAGCAAGTATTGAATTGGGTATTTTTGAATCAGTTTCAGATAAAAATGCACTTAGAAAATTAGTCGAGGAGGCCATACAGGCTAAAATTTTTGAAGCTGTAGGGGTTGAAGAAGGAAATAATGGTTCAGAAAGTAACGAATAATATATCGTTTCAAAACAACATATATTTAGTTAATTTCAGTTTTTTCAGTTTTGGAACTATCTCAATATTTTCTTTGTCTTAATTAATTGGGGGTGTTATGATTAAAGTTAAACGAGATCGGAAATTTCGGAGCTCTCCACTGGAGAACTTAATAAACAAAATAATCTGGCATCCCGAACTTAATCCAGGAGATTATGAAATAGTTTATCTGCATAGAGGGGCTGAAAACAATAAAAAAACCATCCCAATGGATAAAATTTCTATCGAGGATTCTTTTATAATTTACGAGGAATCTCATATTCCTCTCCATAGGATTTTGGAGATTAAAAATCTAAAAACAGGGGAAATAATTTACAAAAAGAGGGTTTGACAACATGGTAAGAGTAAAGGAATACATGACAGTAAAGGTTGATTGCGTTAGCCCAGAGGATACAGTTAAAGATGTAATTGGTTTGATAAAAAAAACGTCCCATGATGCTTTTCCAGTTGTATCAGATGGGAAACTTCAGGGGATTGTTTCAGTTCACGACCTTATCGGAAAAGACGAATCCGAAAAGATAAAGAACTTAATGACAAAAAGGGAAGAAATGATAATTACTAAGCCTGAAGCAAATGTAATGGATGTTGGAAGGATAATGTTTAGAACAGGATTTTCAAAGCTTCCAGTTGTTGACGAAGAGAATAATTTAGTTGGGATAATTACGAACACCGATGTTATAAGATCTCAAATAGAAAAAACTACTCCAACTAAACTTGAAAAAATAATTAAATCTTATAAAAACCTAGGATATGATGTTGAATTAAAAAAAGAATCTATTCCGGTTAATGAACTTAAACCTACTCAATCTAAAGTTTATGAAGATGAATTATTTGGAAGAATATATGAATTGAATAGAGGTCTTGCAGAGCCCATCATAGTTATAGAGACAAACAACAATAAATACATAATAGTTGACGGTCACCATAGAGCTGTAGCTGCCTGTCTATTAAAAGTACCTAGTTTAGAAGCTTATATATTGAGTATGGATACTGATAAAACTCTAGGGATAGAAAAAACAGCTGAAAAACAGGGTTTAAATAGTTTAAAGGATGTTAAAATAATCGATGAAGATAAGAATGACTCATGTGACCTATACAAACTTAAAACTGCAATCAAAAAGATATGAAAATTAGGTTAAATTCTTTTATACTTGTAAAATATTCTGCAGGTTCCTTCGTCAGACACCATACAGCTTCCAACAGGATTTAAAGGATTACATACGTTTCCAAAGAGTTTACAATCACTTGGTAATTTATCCCCCCTCAAAATCTCACTACATATGCATCCTTTAACTATTTTCTCTTTTATCTCTGGAATGTCTTCATTTTCGTGAATATCATATTTTTTATACTTCTCTTTTAATTTTAAACCGCCATCTTTAATGACGGGGAAACCTCTCCACGGGACATCTGAAGGTTCAAATACTTCATTCATTATTCTTTGAGCTATTAAGTTACCTTCCTCTTTTACACTTCTCTTATATTCATTTTCTACTTTTGCCTCACCATTTATCAACTGTTTTAAAATCATAACCAAAGACATTAAAACGTCCATAGGTTCAAAACCTGCAACTACCATAGGGGCATTGTATTTTTCACATGGTTCATAGTAAGGTTTTAATCCAACTATTGTGGAAACATGCCCTGGACATATGAAACCATCTATTTTTCTTTCAGCTCCCCCGCTTAAAAGAAAATCCATCACAGGAGGAGTTTGTCTATGACAGTTTAAAATATAGAAATTCTCTGGATTGGTCAATATCTCTGCTGCAGTTGTTGGTGCCGTAGTTTCAAAACCTATGGCAATAAATACAACTTTGTTTTCCTGCTCTTTTGCAAGTTTTACAGCATCCCCTATACCATAGACCAGTTTTACATCCGCACCTTCTGATTGCAATTCCATAAGCGATTTTTTGCTACCTGGAACCCTGTACATATCTCCAAGTGTTGCAATTGTGTACCCCTGTTCTGCCAAGTATATTGCTTCATCTATTTCCTTCTGAGTTGTAACACAGACCGGACATCCCGGGCCTGGAACAACAGTAATATTTTTAGGTAAAACATCCCTTATTCCATATTTACATATTGTATGTTCGTGAGAACCGCAAACGTGCATTATTTTTACATCGTCTTCTATTTTTTCAGAGAGCTTTTTAATGGCTTGAACCGCTTTCTTAATTAATTCTTTGTTGTTGATATCCATATTTTTCCTCCGAAATATAGTGGTGTGCATGACTTATTAATGATATTGATTATAAAATTATCATAAATATTGCTTTCATAATAAAAATAATGTAATTTTTTGTATTTCTCGACGAAACTTTGGTTTCGTGAGTCGACAAATTCTAAAATGAATTTATCTCGATCTAAGTTTAAATAGTATGAAATAAGTATGGTTAAAATTGCACATTACTATAATATGCTATGACTGTATATATTTTACAGTTGAATGTTTTATTAGTGTTGTTTTTAATATCGTCCATATTGGCGTATTCCAGTCCATATATTTATATTAGGTTTAGGTTAATACTTATTTTCATGTGTTTATCAATCAGGTAATTTGCAGAATAATATATTAATGAGGTGAATATGTATGTTTCCAGGAAGAATGAACCCAAGAATGTTAAAACAAATGCAAAAAATGATGAAAGATTTTGGAATGGATGCTAAGGATTTAAAGGCGGTAAAAGTCATAATTGAGCTCGAGGATCAAGAATTGATTTTTGAAAATCCAAAAGTGCAAATAATGGATATGATGGGGACAAAAACCTATTCGATAACTGGAAAGCCTAAAAAAGTTAAAAAAGAAGCTGAAAAGATAGCTGATGAAGAGGTTAAATTAGAAATAACCGACGAAGATATTGAAATGGTGGCTAACCAGTGTAATGTATCAAAAGAAGAAGCGAGAAAAGCATTAGAAGAATGTAATGGGGATTTGGCAGAGGCGATTTTGAAATTGAGCGAATAATTGAATTGAAATGATTTTTATCTATTTTATTTTCAGTTTTATGGATTTGATTACGTGTTAATTGTATGAAAACTCAGATTTAACTTTATAATTTTATAATTTGTGGAGAAACTGAAGTTCGGCTTATTTACATACTATGGTGAAAAAATGGATATAGAGGGTTATATAAGGAGATGTTTGAGGAAGAACACATCTGAAGATAAGATTATTGAAGATGGGTTCAAAAAAGTAATGGAGATAAAAGAAGGCGTTAGTGAAGATTGGGCGGAGAGATTTGTTAAGGCTGTTTTAGAGGAAGTAAGAACAACGGAAAAATATAAAGAAATTGAGGATAAGGATTTGAAGTATATTTTGGATTTCCCAAGGTCGGAAGTTACAATGGGCAAAATGGGAGTAGGAAGTCGGGGAGAAGGAGACTTTTTTGTTCATAGAGAAATAGCAAGAATTATTGAGAGTACAAAACAAAAAACAGAAGTTGACAGTAGAGAGCAGGATGATGCGGGAGTTGTAAAAGCAAACGCCCAATATATTGTAGTTGCAGTTGATGGGACACACTCAAGATTAAGTGATTTTCCTTTTTTAGCAGGTTTTCATGTTACACGAGCTGCGTTAAGAGATGTTTTTGTAATGGGAGCTGATGCAAAAGCCCTCATAAGTAATATTCATTTAGCAGACGATGGAGACGTTTCTAAGATTTTTGATTATACCGGCGGAGTTTGTGCAGTTTCAGAAGCTATTGGAGTCCCTTTGGTTTCAGGAAGTACTTTAAGAGTTGGAGGAGATATGGTTTTAGGGGACAGGATGGTGAGCTCAGTTGGAGCTATAGGAGTAATTGAAGATGGAAGACCAACTGCAAGAAAGAGAGCTGAAGTAGGAGACGTTATTTTAATGACTGAAGGTAGCGGTGGAGGGACCATAACAACTACCGCACTTTACTATGGAATGTTTGATGTAATCTACGAAACCCTGAACGTTGATTTTTTAAAGGCATGTAAAAATCTCATAAAATACGATTTATTAAAACACATCCATGTAATGACTGATGTTACAAACGGTGGATTAAGAGGAGACGCATACGAGATTTCAAAAACTGCAAAAGTTTCATTGGAATTTGATAAGGAGAAAGTTTATGATTTAATCAACCCTAAAGTATTGGATATGCTCAATAAGTTGAATATTGACCCATTGGGAGTTTCAGTAGATAGTCTTTTGATTATCGCCCCAAAAGAGTATGCAGATGAAATAAGCAAAAAAACCGGTGCAAAAGTTGTTGGAGAGGTTAAAGAAGGGGATACAAGTTATCTAATAGATAAAAATGAAAAAATTCCATTAATACCAATGTTCAGGGAAGCTGCATATACACCAGTTAAAAAAGTTGTTGGTGAACAAAAACCAGAAGACTTTGAAATAATGAAAGAAAAAGTTAAAGAAGCCTGTGATAATGCCATTAAAAAGAAAAACTTTATTGTGAAATTATTAAAAAAGAAAATTTAATTTAATATAATAATTTTATTTAATATTCAATTCTTTTATTAACTTCCCAATATTTGATGGTTCTACAATATTGATATCTATATTTTTGTTTTTTATAGTAATTTCAACTGTTTTTTGTCCTTCAACTGATAACTGTAATCCCACTCCTTTTTTTTCAAGGGTATCTATTATATTAACTAACATTTCCATGTCCATGTAAATCACTTCTTTAGTTATTATTTTCTTATTTTTATTTAGGGTATCTATTATGTTCTCGTTATGTATTATATGCCTTCATAGATTTTTAAAGCCTCATCAACGGTTTTTCCTTCAATTGTAATTGCATAAATTGCATTGCACATTCTTACGGCATCATCAAGGGATTTTTGATGTATATTTCTACCTGTGGCGTTTCCTGCGGCACCGCTTATATATATCTGGTCATAAAGCTTCTGTAAAAATACCCTTACATCTGTGCTTTCTCCACCTGCACAAACGACTTTTGTTCTACCTGCAGCCAATACCGCTTCTTTAAAAGCCTCTGCTGGATTTTCACCTTCAGGATAGTTCACTTTAACAAAATCTGAACCTAAACAGGCTCCAACTCCTGCAGCACCTGCTATTAAATGAGGGTCCTTTTCATTTTTAACAGCTTTTCCCCTTGGATACATCCAAAGTACAGCGATTAACCCGTTTTTATGGGCTTCATATATTATCTTTGAAGCTTCAGACAACATGATACTTTCATACTCACTTCCAAGATAAACCGTATAACCAACACCCAATATATTGAGTCCAGAATTTTCCTTAAATTCAACTACATCTTTTACATCAACTAGAGCTCTACTTATTGGGTCTTTTTGTGAAGTTTTGACAAGGTGTGTTTTTGAGTTTAATTTAACTAAATAAGGTACTTTTTTGTAATCCATACCGTACCTTGCTATTAATCCGAGCTGAGTTGCAAATACTCCAATTTTTGCCTTATCTGCAATTCTAAATAGATGTTCGGGATCTGAATCATCCATTGATATGCCTTCCCCATAAAAATCATCGTTTAAATGCTCTATTTTCTGATCTCCCGCAAAAAGCATTAATCTCCCGGTGTTTTTTGTAATTTCAAGATAATTTTTTATGTATGTCTCTTTTGCAGATTCTGGAACATCAAGCGGTACTACAACATCTTTTTTACTTATATTCTTGAGATTCTCCATTTTACCCTCCCCAGTTTAGTTTTATCTATTTTATCAACTGATAACATATTTATTTTATACGCCAACTTTTAAATAAATATAGTCATCTAAATTATCAGTAGTTATTCAATATAAATCGGTCGTTAAAGTTAAAACATAGATTTTATTTAATTCGGGGTAGTTTCATTAAATGGTAAAAAAAGCTAGGGAAATTAAAATATAGTAGAGTATTAAAATAGTACATGTGGTATATTTATGTCATGTTTATTTTGATTAGAGATGTAATTTTAGGTGACAGTATGAAAAAAGTTACAGTATGTTCTCCAGGAACCTCTGCGAATTTAGGTCCTGGTTATGATGTATTTGGATTGGCACTTTCTAAACCTTACGACATAATTACAGTGACAAAAACAGACGAAGACGGAACAATAACCATATCTGTTGAAGGAGAGAAGTGTGAAGAGATACCAACTGAAGTAGATAAAAACACTGCCGGCGTGGTAGCTAAAAAGATGCTTGAAGACTTCAACATATCAGATGGAATTCATATTCACATCAACAAAGGTATAAAGCCAGGAAGTGGTCTAGGCAGCAGCTCCGCATCATGTGCGGGAGTTTCAGTTGCCATAGATGAGCTCTTTAATTTAAACCTTTCAAAGTTGAAGTTAGTTGAGTATGCTTCACTAGGTGAGGCTGTAGCTGCAGGAGCTCCACACGCTGACAACGTTGCTCCAGCTATTTTTGGTGGCTTTACAATGGTAACAAATTATGACCCCTTGGAAGTTCTTCACATACCTTTAGAATTTGAAATTCTCGTAGCCCTACCAAACATTCAGGTAAACACAAAAAAAGCAAGAGAAATTCTTCCGAAAAAGGTAGATATGAAGGACATGGTCAACAACGTTGGAAAAGCATGCGGTATGGTGCATGCACTATATACAGATGACCTTGAATTATTTGGAAAATATATGATGGAAGACCGTGTTGTTGAGCCTTGTAGGGCCACTTTAATAGATGGATATGAAGAAGTAAAAGAAAAAGTTATGGATTGGGTGTATGGAATAACAATTAGTGGTTCAGGACCTGCGATTATTTCTCTCCCTAAATTAGAACATGTTTTAGATGTTAAAAAAGCATTTAAAGAAACATGGGACTGTCCGGTCTATCATACAAAAATGGGTCCTGGAGCTTATGTATTAAAAAGTGAATAATTGGATTAATTATCTATGATATCCACAATATAGTTTAGACCTTCTTTTTTGAATATTCTTAATTTTTCCCCTTCTTTTAGATCCTCAAATTCAAATTTAATTTTATCGTATTCATAAACTTCATAAGTTTCATCATCCATAGCCATGATCATATCTGGGGTTATGGATATTATTGTGGCACTTCCACATTCGTCTTTTCTTTTAAGCAACTTGGTATTTTTTTCAGCATCTGCCCAGTTCAAAGAAATTTTTTCCCTTCTATCCAATTTTAATAAATAGATTTTGTTTTCGTTCATAGAAAGTACTTTACAAGGATTTCCCTCATATTCTACAACATCCCCAATCTTATACTCTGGGATTCTAACTGCTATAGTTATTCTGTACTGATTTTTTCCAGTATCTTTTTCAACACCAACTAGTTTTGCGGTCTCAGTTATTTTACCGCCGTATCTGGATTTTATCGCAGAAGCTATGTTTCTTGCACCGCCCATTGATCCGATCTGATAATCCAAACCTTCCTTCTGGATTATAAACTTTGATACAAACGACATTCTATCTTTTTTTAATCTTTTAGCAACTTCTTCCCTAACGAAGTTATCCAGCTCATCTTTTTCTTCGTCTGTTAAGAACCTGTTCATAGCCCTTACCTGTAATGTGGCCTCATAGTAGTTTGAGATGGATCTTACACATCTTGGACATTGGGCCATCCTTAGGTAAACTGTAACATTTCTTTCCTCGGATCTTTCATCATCTTCTCCAGCAAGTTTTCCAGTAGCAATTACGACTGTAGGAATTTCAACTCTGGAACGTTTTCCACCAGGGAGCTGCCTAGGTTCTTGAGGTATTATTTCGACTTCTATGTTCTTATTTCTTTTTTTAATATTGTCCTTTACTCCGAAATATGCTATTTCATCCAGTATTTCAAATAATCCCCTTTCATTGGGATCTTGCCATGTTCTTCTTTTATAGGAACCGCACATATAGCAAACTTCAACATAAATCTCTTCGGGGATTTCAATTAATGGATTTTCATTTGCATAGCACACCTTACAAAGACCATCTATTAATTCTCCCTCATAACCACATCTATAACAAAATCCTTTCATTTATATCACCGAAAATGAAGTAAATTAAAACTATAGTAATAAAATAGTCGTTCTGCGAATATGTTCCATAGAATGTTTCTTCAAATTGGAATTTAAAGTATATTATAACACCTATTAAAATTAAGTATATTGACTAATCTAATTGCGGAACGACTAAATCACAAATCAAAATCTCTGCCAGTAAAAAAGTAAGAAAATGAAACAAATGAATTAATATACATCCGTAAACCTAAGAAAAACACTATATATAATTTTCTTAGATTAACTTTATAGGTTTCATTGCACCACAAGCGGTACATTTGAGGAAGTGTATTCTTCCCTCTTTAACGATCTTTGTATCTGGTTTTCCACATTCATGGCAGAGAACGTATTCATCTACAAAGTCCTGGATTTTTGATTTTATTAAGTAGTTACCGAATTTACCCTGTAATATTAATCTTGAACCTTCAACATCCCCTGCAGTACCTAACTCTCTCATTACGTATTTTGCAAAGTATTGAACATCTCTATCAATGATTTTGGCGATATCTCTGAAGTTTTTGACAATCGTCCTGCTACCTTCAACAAAGCTTTCTGCAGGTGGGATTTCAAACCTAACATCTTTAAAGACATCTTCAGGAAGCTGACTTCTCGCTCTTTTTAAAAGTTCTTCATAATTGTAGTAATCCATTATTATCACCATATATATGATTTAAATTTAAATATAACTAATAATTACATTTAATGTAATTAAAAAAGAGTAGATACTTTAACGAAATATTAATATAAATATTTTTAATATTTTTACCAAACTGTCAAAGCACATCATATACTTACAACTGAATTGATATTATAATCCATTGTTTATATAATTACCGTTAAGTTAATATATTAATTATAACACATCAATAGAAGACTAGGTCCATAAATCTAGTAAGTCAGTAACGGGAAAAAATCCCGTAGGAAATGTGGCTAAAAATGCCGAATCCATAAACAGTAACCTAGCAAAAATATATTGAGTGATAAAATGAGCATGTACAAATACGTTAGAGATGCATGGAAAGTACCTAAAAACACTTACGTTAAAGAGTTGTTATGGTCAAGAATGCAAACATGGAGAAAGGAACCTACTGTTGTAAGAGTTGAAAAACCAACAAGAGTAGATAGGGCTAGAAGCTTAGGATACAAAGCAAAACAAGGAATTATTGTTGTTAGAGTTAAGGTAAGAAGAGGTGGATTGAGAAAGCCAAGACCAAAGAACTCCAAAAAACCTGCAACATTAGGTATAAACAAAATAACAATGGCAAAATCAATCCAAAGAATAGCAGAAGAAAGGGCTGCTAAAAGATATCCAAACATGGAAGTTTTAAACTCATACTGGGTAGGTCAAGACGGTAAACAAAAATGGTATGAAGTAATTTTAGTAGACCCTCACCACCCATCAATAAAGAACGATCCTACCTACAACTGGTTATGCACCGGTAAACACAAAGGTAGAGCATTCAGGGGCTTAACCTCAGCAGGTAAAAAAGGAAGAGGATTAAGAAACAAAGGTAAAGGTGCTGAAAAAGTAAGACCTAGCGTAAGAGCTAACGGTAAAAAAGCTAAATAATTGAGGATTGAATAAATAAAATCTCAATTATTTTTTTATTTACTTTGTATTTACTTTTGTATTTTTGACTTAAATGTATTTAATGTATTTAACAATAAGTTTTTATTAATGGTTTTACTGATTTTATATAATTCTAATATTTTATTCTAAATTTTAATTTTAAATTAAAGTGATAACATGATAAACAGTATAAGCATATCCTCAATCGCCCATGCTACAGAGGACGAAGATAGAGTTTTAGAGGCAATGACTTATTTTTTACCTGAAGGAATCGATGAAGAAGACTTAGAATTGGAAACAATAGAGACAGAAGGATATTTTGGAAATCCAATAAACATACATAAGATTTCTGTGAAGAAAAAGTCAAAACAGGTTTTCAAACACATAATGAATCTTCTAAAGAGTAAAGAAGAAAATATAAACAAGTTAAAAGAAGATATGAATTTGAGAATAGAAAGGAATAAAATCTATTTGAGATTTGACAAGCAAAAGGCATATCTTAATGAATGTAAGTTGGTGGATGGGGACGATACCGTAAGAATAGTTATAAACTTTAAAGTGTATGTACCTAAAAATAAAGAGCAAAAGGTAATGGAAATAATGTTAAATGAACTTGAAAAATAGGTGTATTCTATGCATGAACTTTCTTATGCTACTTCGATACTAAATTCAATATTGGATGCTGTAAATCAGCAGGAAGCTAACGGTAGAAAAGTTACAAAAGTTTCTGAAATAAACTTGGAAATTGGTGAGCTCACCCTTATAAATTTTGAACAGCTTAAATTTGCTTTTGAAGTTATAGCAGAAGATACCATCTGCAATGGGGCTAAATTAAACGTTCAATATATAAAACCATATATAGTATGTAGGGATTGTGGTTATGAAGGTAATTTGGAGATAAAAGATGAAATTGAAGCATTATGTCCAAAATGCGAAGGTATGAATTTGAAGTTAAAAGGTGGGAAAGAATTCAATATAAAAAATGTGACAATAGAGTTTGATGAGCCAACTGAGACTGTACAAAAATAATAGTTATAAAATAATAAGCTGTAGGGATATTTAAATTAGTCTTCTATTCTTTCAAATAAATCTTTTGTAGCGCCACATATTGGACACTTCCAATCGTCTGGAAGGTCTTCAAATTTGGTTCCCTTAGGTATTCCGTTATTTTCGTCTCCTTTTTCTTCATCAAGAATGTATCCACATATCGTGCATTTCCAAACTGCCATAATATTCACCTATGTATATTTTGTTGATTTTATTTGTATATATAGTATGTTCGTTTATACTGTTATATTCTTTGTAAGGGATTACATATCCGATAGCTTAAAAATAAGCTTCAATTTTTGAATAAATGTCTCATTTTCAAAGTATTCTTTTAAACGCTCCCTAACTTCCTTAGATTTTCCCAAAACTGGCCAAATTATGGAATCGATATGAAGTGGCGGAATATTAGTTTCTAGTGCAATTCTATTCCAAAATTTTATTGGATCTTCTTCAGTATATCTTTTTGTATATTTTTCAATTCTACTATCTTTTGGAATTTCTATTTCCATAGGATATGGGATAAACTCGTTAAAAACTATCCTAGATGCATACCCAAACATTTTAACTGCAAATACTACAGTTTTAGCATCTTTTTTTGTTTTTAGAGTTGATACCAGATCATCTCTAAAGGAGCTCATATTTTCATAGTATTTCCTTAGGTCTTCAAGGGTCAGTTTTTCTAAAAACGGTTTTATTTTTTCAATCCGTTTTAGTTTGGCTCCTAAAAGCCTTTTATTGCCCTTTGAATTTACAATGAAATCCTTGTAATTTTCAAAAATATCAGTTGATTTATCGGCGGTATTTCTTACCTCATTAGACCAATACTCTGAAAATTCGTTCCACCAGGATTCACCAGTAGTTGAGAGCTGATAGCTAACTAATGCGTTAATTATAACCAATTTTATAAATATTTCGTCGTTTTCAAGGTTTCTATGGAGATTTTCAAGTGAAGCATACTGTAGATCGACTTTTTCTTCTATTTTTCTTGCACACTCTATTTTAAGTTCCTTTAATATTGATTTTAGTTCCTCTATTTTTTTAGTATCCATATTCTATCACAAGTATAACTTAAATCTCTGTTAGTTATAGTCGTAGTCGTTCTGCGAATGATTGTACAGATATGGTTATTAATGGGAAAATATTTAAAAAAATTAATTCGAAGTTAGTATTTGACCTAATTGTAGGACAACCACACTTATGATCTCTTCTTTGAATCCAATATTTCATTTATACGGTCTAATTTTGGTTCTCTTTTCCATAATGGAGTTTTATTGGACTTATAAGCAGGTATTTTTTCTTCAAATATTGGTCTTTCACACATGTAAAATATTCCCAAAGGATATGGTTCACTCTCCAACGCCCTTTTAAATGCTTCCTCCCTATCATAAGGATCATGATCTTTCATGAAGTACGTATTTTCTTTGTACCATTGAAATGTATTTACTTTGTTAAAAGAAGGGCAGTTTTGGAATATATCCACAACAGAAAACCCTTTATGCTCTATGGCTTTTTTTATTATTTCTTTAGTTTCTTCAATATATCCAGAAAATGTTCTTGCTACGAATGACGCGTTCGATGAGATAGCCATGGCTATTGGATTAAATGGTTCTTCAAATACTCCCCAAGGTTGGGTTGGTGTTTTAGTATTTATTGAAGTTGTTGGTGAAGCCTGTCCTTTAGTCAACCCATATATCTGATTGTTGTGAATCAAAACTGTAATATTTGGGTTTCTTCTTATCCCATGAATTAGGTGATTTCCCCCCTCTGCATACATGTCTCCGTCTCCACCTTCGGCAATAACCACCAACTCAGGATTTGATGCTTTAACTCCCGTGGCTATAGGTATGGCCCTTCCATGAAGTCCATGAAATTTGTTAATCTTAAGGTAATGTGGCATTTTACCTGCCTGACCGATTCCAGAAACTAATGCAACATCATTTGGAGTTAATCCAAGTTCTTCAAGTGCGTTCATCAAAGCTACTTTAATACTAAAGTTTCCACACCCTGGACACCAAGTGATATCTATTTCATCACTTCTTTCAAAAACTGAATCTAGTTTAATCATACCTTACCCCTCCAAAACTTCTTTAAGTTTTTCAACGAGCTCTTCCACTGAAAATGGCCTACCGTTGTACTTTAAAATTTTATCATCTGCTTCAATTCCAAATTCTCTTCTTAACAATCTGGCAAATTGGGCATTGTAGTTTTCTTCAATACATATTATTTTTTTAGCTTTTTTTAAGTAATCTATTGAATCTTCACTAATCGGATAAACTTGATTAAAGTACAGGAATGCCAAATCATCCCTATCTAGTTTTTTAAGAGCTCCTTCAATGGCGTAATAAGTTGGCCCCCAACCAACTACCAGGTAGTCATAATTCTCGTTTTCCTCAGGATCGGTAGTATTTCCATATTTTATTAACTCAGGTTTTAAAGCCTCTTTTTTCATTAATTCAAGTTTTTTATTTCTTTTTTCTTGCATCAATGCACTGAGCTCTTTATCTTCGGTAATGTCTCCAAGTTCATTATGTTCGTTCCCGGTTATAGATACAACGCCGTTACCGTATTTTGGAATACCTCTTGGAGAAATCCCGTTTTCAGTTAATTTGTACCTTTTATAGTTTTTTTCAGTTTCTACTATATGTTTTTCCATTTTTGTTCTTTTAAGCTCACTATCTGGTATATTGTAATAGGTGTCTGCAAAATATTCGTTGGATAATATAAATACTGGTATTTGGTATTTATCTGCCATATTGAAAGCCAGCTGGCTTACATAAAATGCGTCCTCTATTTTTCCGGGCGCATAAATAATTCTTGGGAATTCGCCATGGCCAGAATATAGGGCTAGTTCTAAATCCCCTTGTGCAGTCCTAGTTGGCAAACCTGTTGCTGGACCTGGCCTTTGGGCAAGATAAACTACAACAGGACTTTCAGTCATTCCTGCCAAACTTAATCCTTCACACATTAAAGAAAATCCCCCTCCTGAGGTAGTTACCATTCCTCGCCCTCCAGCATACCATGAACCTATAGCCATGTTTATTGCAGCTATTTCATCTTCAACCTGCTCAACCAATATTTCCAGGTCTTCAGATTTTTGAGCTAAGAATGTTGCTACCCCAGTAGATGGTGTCATTGGATAAAAAGAAACAAAATTACAGCCACCTATCGCAGACCCCAGTGCGACAGCTTCTGTACCGCTTAAAAGTATTTCTTCTTTAACATCCTCAGTTTTTTCAATTTCAATACTTAACTGTTCTGATAAGCTTTTTCCCAAATTATACCCTTCAACAGCGGCTTCAATGTTCTTTTTTACAATTTCTTCCCCTTTTGAAGAGAATTTTTCAGTTAAATATTTCTTAAATACTTCTAAATCCCCATCAAACAATCCAACTACCATTCCAGAGCCTATTGTATTTATGTATATTGGATTTCCCAGTTTTTGGCTTATATTTGATAGCGAGATCTCTATTAAATTTATATTATCGAGATAATCTTCATCAATATTGTCTTTTTCCCCTAAAACAACAGTTGTATCGGATATTCTTTCTTTTAAGTGGTCTAAAACTCCTTTTTTAAATGGGATTAATATGTCGATTCTATCAACAAATGCCCTAACTTTTTCTGAGGAAACTATAATTTCGGTTGTATTTATTCCACCTCTTACCCTTGACATGTATTCTTTTGTAGCAAAAACATTATATCCTGAGAGCTTCAATACCCTTGTTAATATCTCTTCGATAGTTTGGATACCTTGGCCAGCAGCCCCTCCCAGAACTATGGAAACTTCCTTCTTGAAATTCATTATTCCCCTCCCAATTGTTATATGTCACATATACTATAGTTTTGAATATTTATACTATTATCTTATCTAAACGATTGAATAAAAAAGTTATCAAAGTTCTATGTCGCATAATTAATTAATACATGCTCCAGTGATAAAATGGATAGTGAAATATACGATAAAAAAATAGTGGAAAGGGGAAAGGAGTACTACAGTAAAAATCTGGTTAAATTCTGCGTTGAGTACAATAAAAAACTTTATGGAAAGGTTGTAGGTGGAGAAGAGTACGATACAGTTTTGAACCTTGAAGACTCTTCAGGTTTTTGCTCCTGCCCTTACAAATATAACTGTAAACACGCTTACGCTCTTTTAGAATCATTTAAAAATAAGAATTATGTAAATGGGAACAAAATATTTGAAGATTTGAAAAATAAAGACAAAGATGAAATTCTTAAAATTCTCGAAAATCTGGTTTTAAAGTACAATCTATGGGAAGAGTTTATCAGTAAAGAAGATAATTTGCTAAATGATGCGGTAAATCTTTTAAAACTTACTCAGATCGAAAAAAAGAACATATTTACATTTATGTCTTTTTTAAGAAACAGGTTTTTAAGCAACTCTAAAGAAAATGAACTTGTCGAGCTAATACCTCAGGTAATACATTATTTAAAGGATTCAAAACACCTTGAAGAGATACTATTTTTAATTGTTGAAGAAGTCTTCCGTAGGAAAGACATGGGGACTTTGAAGGATTTAGTTACTATGTCGAAAAAGTATCAGGAGCTCTGGATGGTTAGGGATTATATTATAGAGTATGAATATTATGATCTACTAGGTTATTAGAATTATTGATAATTTTTTTGAATTAAAATATGCTAAATATCAAATAATAATCTTTATATATTCTTTGTAAGAATATAATTTTAAGGATTATTCATTATTTCCGTTAGAAGTCTAGTTTAAAGGTCATTATGGATATTAATAGCATTGTAGCCATAAAAAAGGGTGATATGATGGAGTTAGATGTTAGTGGAACAGTTTGCCCAATACCAGTATTGAAAACAAAAAAAGCTTTAGATTCAATGTCTGAAGGGGAGGAATTAGTTGTAGTTGGGGATTACAAACCAGCTCTTGAAAACCTAAAAAGATATGCTGAAGAACACGGGCATACCGTTTTATCAGCTGAAGAAACAGACAACGGATTTAAAATTGTAATAAAAAAATAAAAATTAAAGAGGGATAACTTGAAATTTACTGTAATACTATCTTCTGCACCTTATGGAAAAGAAAGTGCCTACACAGGTTTAAGATTCGCGCTTACCTCTCTCTTAGAAGGTATCGATGTTAACATATTTTTAATCGAAGATGGGGTTTTTGTGGCTAAAAAAGGTCAAAATCCTGCTGAAGTGCCAAACTATATGGAATACTTAAAAAACTGTATAGAAGCAGGGGCAGTTGTAAAAGCCTGCGGACCTTGTGGAAAAGCCAGAGGTTTAAGTGACGATGACCTCATAGATGGTGTTGAGTTTGGAACAATGCATGATTTGGTAAACTTTGTAAAAGAGAGCGATAACGTTGTTAATTTCTAAAATAGAATAGTATTGTAGCCACTAAAAGGCATTGAGCAAAGTGAAATGCCTTATTTTGATGAAAATTTTCAAAAGTTTCAAAGAAAGCGATAACGTTGTTAATTCTAAATAAATATTATATTAGGTATTTTTTCTATTTTTATTTTTTTATGGATTTTCTTTGTAGTACGTTCTACATATAAATATAATTACACTATTACTGTTTTTATGATATTAACAATTATATATGCCTTGTTGACCAGTAGTATCCGTTGAAGTATGTTCTCATTTCACGATTCCTTCGGCAGGAAGCCAACGACTCCGTAACTTTGTTGCGGGCTATAAACTCGTAAGAGTTTATTCAATTATTCGTTGGTAGCTGACAAACATGGTTGTTTCAGGAATTAAGTAAAAATTTAATTCGAATATAATTATGGTTAAAATTAAATTTAAAGAAATTATTTAAATTTTCGGAACAACTATAAATAAAATTTAAAGTGAAATCATGTTTGAGGACGATAAAAGAAATACTCTTAAGAAACTTAAACATGCTATAGAAAACAACCTTGTAGATAAAGAGGTCATGTATATTGTGGATAAAATAAATGAATTGAATAATTACTACACCACAAGTAGCTGCATAGGAAGATGCGGAATAATGGAATTCCCAAAAAATAAAAATACTAAAATTTACTCCAGATGGCTTGGAAAATGGCACCATTATGCTGAATACAATGAGATATTTGAAGCACTGGATAAGAAATCAGAGGACTTTGAATATCTGGTTTTTGTTATGAACTCCCCTATACTACATATAGCTTCCAAAGATATTCATTCAGCTAAAAAACTACTTGAACTGGCAATTCACAACGGATTAAAGGCGTCTTCTATAAAATCGGTAAATGATAGAAGAGTTATTGTTGAGATACTTCCTACCTATAAGGTGGATGCTCCCATCGGAGCTGATGGAAAAGTTTTTGTAAATGACGATTACTTAAAATTCTTGCTTGATATTGGAAATAAAAAGCTAAAGGAAGCTAGAAAACGCCTAAGAGTTCTTCATGAAAGATTGGACAGTCTCCAAGACAAATATTGAACGGAACTAGATGAATATATTAAAATACTTTAAAAGAAAATAGTTCTATTGAGTTAAATGCATAGAGTTAGGTGAAAAAAATGTTAAAAGAAGATTTAAAAAGAGGGGAGTTAAAAGATATATTGCCTATAGCTTATGCCGTTCATATGCTCGTAAACAAAATCCCAATAACCATGAGGTCTAAAGAAAAGCCTGGGGTAAGGATCGAGAAAGGAAAGGTAGTCGATGACAACTACGAAGGCTATGTTTTAAAATTGGCTATTGAATCGGGAGATATACTAAGGGTAACTCCAACAATGGGCCCATATGCTGGACTCCCTGTTATAGTAGTTCCAATAAAGGATGGCGATGAAGTTTTAGGGGCTATTGGGGCGGTTGATATTACTGCAGGAATATTTGAAGAAGTTCTTTTACTTGCAAGAAGGCCAGAGTTATCCAAGTTTTTGCCTGATGAGGTATTTCCAAAATAAATAAGTATTAATTAATTCTTTGGAATATCTTAATAAAATTATAGGTGATACAGTGAAGAAGGTGTTTATATTTCCACCAAACAGTTTGATATTGGCGGATTTGGTAGAAAGATTCGGTCACAAACCTTTAATGATAAATAACGTAATAGGGGATAAAGTAAGAAGTGCAGAAATCGACAGCCCGCCCTTAAACATTACAGATGAGGATCCTAAAAAGGGTCTAAGGTATGCGGCGGTAGAGGTACCTTCTGGAGTAAGGGGAAGAATGTCGTTAATAGGTCCTTTAATTGATGAAGCAGAAGCTGCAGTAGTTATGACAAAAGCCCCAATTGGATTTGGTTGTGTAGGGTGTGAAAGGACAAACGAATTAACAAAATATTTAATAAGAAGAAAAGATATTCCAGTTTTGAATGTTAAATACCCTGAAAATGACGATGAAGCCAAAGTAATAGTTAAAAAAATAGCTTTATTCTTAAAAGAACTTGAGGAAGAAGAGTAAGTAGGTTAAATATATAAGTTAGTAATATATACCATATTTATATTATAGCTATTATTGCACTTTTTTGGAAGATACAACAAAATACGATATTCTTTAAACTTTATATATTATATCAAATAGTTATATATGTCCAAAAAGTAAAAGGTAAAGGGTGAATTCATGGAAGAAAAAATAACTGTAAGCGTTATTAAAGCTGATGTTGGAGGATTGTGTGGCCATACAGTAGCTCCAGATGAACTTTTGGATACTTGTGAGTATGTACTTGAAAATGCAGTTGATGAATTGTTGATTGATTATTATGTTACACGATGTGGTGACGACATAGATTTAATCATGACCCACAACTTAGGAACCGATAATGATAAAATCCACGGACTTGCATGGAATGCATTCGAAGAAGCTACTGAAGTTGCAAAGGAACTTAAACTATATGGTGCTGGTCAGGATTTACTTGCTGAATGTTTTTCAGGAAACGTAAAAGGTATGGGTCCAGGATGCGCTGAAATGGAATTTGTTGAAAGACCAAGTGAACCTATTATTGTATTCTGCTGTGATAAAACAGACCCAACAGCATTTAGTCTTCCACTTTACAAGATGTTTGCTGATCCATTTAGCACCGCAGGTTTAGTCTATGACTCCTCAATGACTGGTGGATTTAGATTTGATGTATTGGATATGTACGAAAATAAACAGATTTCATTAAATACGCCAGAAGATCAATACTCATTATTGGCATTAATCGGAAACTTAGAAAAATATGCAATAAAAAGAGTATTTAGAAGAAAAGACAATGAAATAGCTGCAGTAGTAAGTTCAGATAAATTAAATAAAATTGCAGGAGAATATGTTGGTAAAGACGATCCTGTTGCAGTTGTAAGAGCTCAGAGTGGATTCCCGGCAGTTGGTGAGCTCTTGGAAGCATTCGCAAACCCACACTTTGTTCCAGGGTGGATGAGAGGATGCCACTGGGGACCATTAATGCCTGTAGGGGAAGACGATGCACTACCATCAAGATTTGACGGACCTCCAAGAGTTATGGCATTAGGATTCCAGCTATCAAAAGGAAGATTAGTAGGACCTAACGACTTATTTGCGGATAAAGGATTCGATAACGCAAGACAAAAGGCTTTGGACATGGCTGACATGATAAGAAGCATGGGGCCATTCCAACCAAATAGATTACCAGAATCAATGATGGAATACTCCTCAGTACCTAAAATCATGGAAAAATTAAAAGATAAATTCGTAAGCTTAGATGAACCTAAAAAATTGGATTGTGTAAGGGATAGGGGAGATATGGAGTAATTGCAGTTGTTTGGTGAGGCGATAGTAAATTCCTAAATTTCATTAGGAATGACTATGCCCTCAAATATTTATTTTTTTGTTAATATTTGTTATAATTAGAAATTCTTTTTAAGCACCGCTATTGTTCTGTTTATAAAAAAAGACCCCTCTAAATTCTCTATCCATAAGCATGAGATATACCTTATCTTCTGAGATGTATGGAAATTTAAATCTGCATAATCCCTTTTGTTGGGCTTAGATTATCACTAAAGCAATTACAAATAATATAATACTAAATAATTTTACCCATTCTTCATCGTACTTGCTCATGCTATCCCCCGTTTTATATAACTTTAATTTTAGTATTTTCTTCATATTGGGTATATTTTAATTATGTGCTACTATATGGCTCATGATATATATAATTCCGATATTCGTCCCATATGGTACGAATTGATAGCCACAAGTGATGAAAAGAGTAATATAGGAAATGTTATTCCGAGTCTCTCTATTATTTTGGTAGGTCTTTTCCTATATAAAATTTTCGATCTTGATCCTCTACAATAAAATAATCAAAAAATAAAAACTTGCAGAATTGTTTTAAAACTGCTCCTCCAACCTTTAGAAACCCTACAAACACAAAGTGTTGTGGGAATCATTCAATTTTATTGAATGATTAGGTTGGATCCAAAAAATATAGAAGAATATTTAGGTTATTATTTTAAAACTGCTCCTTCGTCAGCAGAAGTAACTAATCTTGAATATCTTGCTATGTATCCTTTTTTAACCTTAGGTTCTGGTTTTTTCCATTTTGAAAGTCTTTCTTTTATTTCTTCATCACTCAATTTTACATCTAATTTTTTACCTATCATGTCGATGGATATTATATCTCCATCTTCGACTATTGCAATGGGTCCTCCAGCCATAGCCTCTGGAGAAACGTGACCTATACAAGGACCTCTACTTCCACCACTGAATCTACCATCGGTAATAAGGGCTACACTGTCATCTAATCCCATACCACATATTGCAGAAGTTGGGGACAACATTTCTCTCATTCCTGGACCTCCTGCAGGCCCTTCGTATCTTATTATAACAACGTCTCCTTCTTTAATTTCTCCACCAAGTATTGCCTTTATGGCATCTTCTTCAGAGTTAAACACTCTTGCAGGACCTTCATGTTTGTACATCTTTGGATTTACTGCACCTATTTTAACAACACTTCCATTTGGTGCAAGATTTCCTTTTAAAATTCTTAGGCCCGCTGTCTCATGAACTGGTTTATCGACAGTTCTTATAATATCGTGGTTGATGTATTTTACACTTTCAATTATTTCCTTTGTTGTTTTTCCGCTTACAGTTTTTGCATCTCTGATTTTATCCTTTAAAACCTTCAATACTGCGGGAATTCCTCCAGCATTGTGTAGATCTATCATAAAGTGTTCTCCACCAGGTCTAAGCGATGCTATATGTGGCACTTCGTCACTTAACCTGTCAAAATCATCCAACGTTATAAATTTGTTCTCTATCTCATTTGCAATAGCTGGTATGTGTAATGTTGTGTTTGTTGAACCTCCCAATGCTAAATCAACTAATATGGCATTTTCAAATGACTCTTTTGTTAAAATGTCTGTTGGTTTGATATTTTCTTTTACTAAATCAACTATCTTCATCCCGCTCTTTTTTGCAATCCTTACCTTTCCTGCATCTACTGCTGGAGTTGTTGCACACATTGGAAGTGAAAGTCCGAGAGCTTCGGTTAAACATGCCATACTGTTTGCAGTGAATAAACCTGCGCAGCTCCCTGCACCTGGACAAGCACAGTCTTCTATTTCTCTAAGTTCTTCTTCAGTTATCTTTCCAACTTGGTATTCTCCAACTCCTTCAAATACACTTATAAGGTCGTAACATTCTCCCTGTCTCTCTCCAGGTAACATTGGTCCCCCAGTTACAACTATGAATGGAATGTTTAACCTCAGAGCTCCCATTATCATTCCAGGGACTATCTTATCACATGAAGGTATTAAAACTAAACCATCAAATCCATGGGCCTTAGCCATACTTTCAACGGTATCGGCTATAATTTCTCTTGATGGAAGGGAGTATCTCATTCCCTCATGCCCCATTGCTATACCGTCACATATTGCCATTGTGTTAAATTCAAAGGCGGTTCCACCGTTGGCATAGACTCCTTTTTTAACGGCTTCGGAAATTGTATTTAAATGTACATGTCCGGGAACTACTTCTGTAAAGCTGTTTACAACACCTATAAACGGCCTTTCTATTTCTTCGTCAGTATATCCGCAAGCTTTTAATAAACTTCTATTTGGCGATCTGTTTACTCCTTTTTTTAGATTATCACTTATCATTTGATTCACCTTTATGATTAAAAAATATTAAAGTAAGATATGAAAAGATTGTATATATTGGTAGTAACTACCTAACTTATAATTATTTAATTAAGGATTAAAAAGCCTTTCTCAAACACAGTAGTAAATTGGAGACATTATAATCTTAATCATTTGCGTTATTTGAGTATAACTTCAAGAAATTAAAAGCATGAATATGCTTTATTTAATATTACTCATGAACTACTATTATACTTTAAATTTATTATGTTGATAATTGACGTCAATTCCGCAAACGATTATAACACAACTAAATTTTTCTTGAACAACAACCGCAAGATTTTTGTTCAGTGATAGTCTCGTGTTTGCATTTTTTATGATTGCAGTTCAAAGAACTAGCTTCACATGCAATATCTTCGGTTTTTTTACAACCACATGTATTAGATCCGTTTCCACAGTTACAACTCATATTAAAACCTCGTTTTAGATTTATTTTAATTTTTTTATTATTGCCAATGACAGGTAATCCTTAAATTGGCTAAAATCAATTTCATTTATTTTCCCCAGCATAAATTTTTCATTCTCGCAGGTAACTCTATTAACTACTCCTATGAGATAGTCGCATTCTTTATCCTTTAAACTCTTTAGTTTATCTTCTAAATCGTTAGTTTTCATTACCACAAGGGTATCGAACTCATCCAAGTATTTTTCTAAGTCCCTACCCTGCGGTAGTATGGCTATTTTTTCATCCCCCTCAACTAATGGAATGTTTAACCTTCCTGCACCTGCAAATGGGGAGGATATTCCATTTACAATTTCTGTTTCTATATTGTTTTCCTTTAAAATACTCCAGACATAGGAAAAGGTACTATAAAGTGTAGGGTCACCAATTGTAATAACTGCTACCTCTCCTTCTTCATTCATTATAGCTTCAGAAGCTTCTTCCCAGTATTTTTTTAGAAATTCTCGGTCTTTACTCATCGGAAAAAGTAGTTCAACTATTTTTTTATCTTCACAGAGTATGAGCTCCTTTATTATTTCGTAGGCAAAAGAACTTTTATCTTTTTTAGATATCGGTACAAATATTGTATTTACTTTTTCAAGTATTTTAACGGCTTTTAAAGTTAATAATTCCTTATCGCCTGGACCAACGCCAATACCATAGACCTTATTTACCATGTTTTCACCAAAACGCAACTTAAAAATAAATAGATAATAATTGAATAATAAATAAATAGATAAATTAGACAAAGAATGTATAATAAGCATGCATATTGAAAATTAGAACTGCTCCAATATTTTTGCTCCAGAATTGTTTAACTGTGTTACAATAACATCTCCGTATTTTTCAAGGACTTTTTTAACACCATCGGTATTTTCTTTGTAACTTAGAGCTATATACGATGGACCAGTTCCCGATAACCCGCAGGTAACTGCACCATTTTCTATGGCTTCTATTGATATATCTGTTGGGAAATTTAAAGCTGATGCATAAAGTATCCCATTTAAAAATAGTGCATTATAATAATTTCCATTTAAACATTCTTTAAACGCAACTTCAACATAGTCTTTCAGAAGTTTCATCCTCTCCACGTTTACATTTTTCTTTAGGTCAGGGATCAGGACTAAAACATCTAAATCGTCTTTAAATCTATCTTTTTTTAATATTTTTCTTTCCATATTATCGGTTATTGTTATACCACCATAGTATGAAGCCGTTGCATCATCGTATGCTCCAGTAATCGTTAACCCTTCATCAAATGATGATTTTATTGCTAAATCAAGTACTAAATTATCATCTATCTTTTCGCCCAATGCTCCAATTGTGGCCAGAACAGTTGCATTTGATGTGGCACTACTACTACTTAGGCCGGATTTTATTGGGATTTCGGTTTCTGTAACAACCTTTGCAGAATATTTTAAATCAAAATGGTCTAAAACATTCTTCACACATCGTTCTATTAAGTTTGCCCTCACATTTGGACGATCGGCTATCTCTCCTATAATTTCATTTTTTTCATCATCAAAGAGCTCTACTGTGGCCTTAACTTTTAAGTTAATACCAAATGCAGAGCCTTTTCCAGTAGCTATTGCATTAATTATTGTACCAGAACCCATTGAAACTGCAGAACATTTCATAATGTCACCATAACAAAATCAATATATAATCCTAACTTATAGTCGTTCTGCAATTTATACAACTATTATGCTTATTATAATTTACATTAATTCTATTAATTTTAGTAGAATTTTTAAGTATTATAGTTAAATTTTAGAATTTCTTATGCTATATTTAGTGCCTGAATTTGCAGAACGACTATATATGTGGTTTGCATTAATAATAAATATAATAACTGCAGGATTTCTATAAATTCAATAAAATTAATGCAATTATATAAATTTTAGAAATGTGTTTTACAATATATATGTGGAACGACGATTTTACTTAAAATTATGCACAATTATGTATAATATGCTGTATTAGTGATCTTCATGAAGTTTGAAATTGTAGTAACATCAGGTAAAGGAAATAGGGCACCAATTGGGGCTTTTATGAGTGACAATAAAATAACTTTACATCTCTATGAAGGGTCCCACACTTATCAAAACTTAAAAGAAGATGATTTTTATATTTTAAATATCTGCGAGCCTTATTTGGTGGCAGAATCTGTTTTAGATGATAACGGAAACTATGAATACTTGGAATATGACGATAATAACAATAATGACAATGGTAATAACAATGATAATAAGAACGTTAGTAAAAGATTTTGTTACCTTAAGGACTCGTATAAAATAATCTTGGTGAGGATAAACAATAGGAAATTCATTGAAACAAAAAATGAATACGGTTCTTCAAAAATGATGATCGTAGATGGCACCCCTGTATTTGAAAAGGTATTAAAACATGATAATGAATTAAAACCTTACAATAGGGCAGATGGACTTATTGTGGAGATGGCTGTTTTATATTCAAGGCTCAATCTTGTATCGGATGATACTAGGGAAGAAATGAAGAAAGAAATGGAAAAATACCTAAGGAACATTAAAAAGGTAGGATCTAAAAAGCATATTGAATTAGGAAAGAGATTTATGGATATTATGGTCGTTCTGCGAATGTAGGCACATAATTATATCATCTAAATTAATTATATATTGTTTAAAAACTTCTATAATTTAAAATTTAAATTATGCCGTAATTTGCTAATTGCAGAACGACCATATACGGAGGGTTACAAATGGAATGGGTTGAAAAATATCGACCAAAATCTTTAGATGAAGTAGCAGGACATTCAAAAATAAAAGAGGAATTGAAAAAATGGGTAGAAGAATATTTATCTGGAGAAACACAGAAGCCCGCACTTCTTGTAGGCCCTCCAGGTTGTGGTAAAACTACGCTAGCCCATGCTTTAGCTAATGAATACGGATTTGATGTGATTGAATTAAATGCAAGCGATAAAAGAAACAGCAACGTCATGAAACAGGTTGTAGGAACTGCTGCAATGTCAAAATCCCTATCTGGAGGAAGAGTTTTAATTATACTTGATGAAGTAGATGGCATTTCTGGAAACGAGGATAGGGGAGGAGTAAGTGAGATAGTAAAGATAATAAAGAATTCAAAAAATCCTATAATCTTAACTGCAAATGATATATACAAACCAACCTTGATGTCTTTAAGAAACGTATGTAAGGTAATAAAAATAAATCCTGTTCATACAAACTCGATAGTTCCCGTATTGAGAAGAATAGCATTAAAAGAAGGTTTCAGTGTCGATGACAAGATATTAAAAATTATTGCCAAACATGCTGGCGGTGATTTAAGAGCTGCGATAAATGACTTAGAGTCGTTAGCACTAGGAAATAAATTAGATATTGAAGAAGTTAAGGATCTCCCTGACAGAAACAGTGAAAGGAGTATTTTTGATGCAATCAGGATAATACTTAAAACAACCCATTATGATATTGCAGTGTCGTCATTAAACGATGTTAAAGAAGATTTGAATACTATTGAAGAATGGATTTCAGAGAATTTACCAAGGGAGTATAAAAAACAGAAGGATTTAGTAGAAGGATTTGACTACCTTTCAAAGGCAGATCTATATTTAGGCAGAGTTTATAAAAGACAGTATTTTGGGCTTTGGAGGTTTGCTTCAGCTCTCATGACTGCAGGTGTGGCACTATCAAAGGAGGAAAAGTATAGGGGATTTATAAATTATTCCCGTCCAACGATATTTACAAAACTATCCAAAACAAAGTCTCAAAGAGAACGGATGAAAAAAATTCTAAGTAAAATAGGAATAAAAACCCATTCATCAACTAAAAGAGCTAGAGAGGATTTGATATTCTTAAAAGCCATATTTGAAAACAACACTGAGCTCGGAGCTGAGCTCGTGAAGTTCTACGGATTTACAAAAGATGAGGTAGAAGTCATAACCGATAAAAAAACAACAAAGAAGATATTTGAAGTGATAAATAGGACCCTAAAAGACGAGAAAAAAGAAAAAGAAAAAAGTAAAAGTAAACGTAAAACAGAAGCACCAATTACAGAGAAACCAGAAGCTCTAGAATTGAAAAAAGAGAGCAAAGAAAAAACTCCGGTAGATAAAGATGGTAAAAATAATAAAGATAAAAAGAAAACAGATAAAAAAGAAGAGAAAGCTAAACAGGTAACTTTGGATGCTTTCTTTTAATACTATTTTAAATAATTTTTAAAAAAGGTTTATTTATCAAAGTTATTTATTTTTTTAATATTTTAAAATCTATGGCAAGAACATATTCCCTAGGCGAATAAGATTTTACAATTCTCTTTTCCAGAATTTCAAATTCACATTTTGAACCAAATAGTTTTTCTGCATCTTCAAAGTCTTTTCCGATGGTGTAGTAGTGGATTACTCCATTTTCTTCCACAATATCCAATGCCTTATCAACAAATTCATGGGCATACTTAGGTAAATTCATTATAACTCTGTTTCCTTTGACATCAACTTTTCTAACATCTTCCAATATTGGGACAATTTTGTTTTCAAGATGGTTTAATTCGATGTTCTTCTTCAGGAGCTCTATTGCATCAGGATTTATATCGATTGAATATATCTTTTTTGCATTTTTACAGGCTATGGAGTATGGTCCAACACCGCAGAACATATCCACAACTATATCGTCATAATTTACCTTATCCATAATCCTTTTTCTTTCCCATCCAAGTCTTGGGGAGAAATAAACCTTTTCAACATCCACCCAAAGTCTATATCCGTTTTCTTTGTACAATGTCAATGTTTTATATTCTCCAGCTAAATGTTCCAATTCTCTAACTCTAAAATCTCCTAGTATCTCACTTTTTCTCCTAAAAACAGTTTTTACCGAAGGTATTAGTTTTAGGGCAGCTTTTCCAATTTCTTTTCGTGTTTCTAAATCCATTTCATCAGATATTTGGAGGATTGCAATATCTCCAACTACATCATAGGAATGGGCAATAATCCCTTCTTCAATTTCTTTTTCGAAATTTTTTAACAGGTAATCCTTAAAACTCTCTGATTTTTTTCTTTCAACTTTTTCTAGCTCATCTTCATTTAATTCAACTATCTCAAGTCCTAAATCGTCTATTCCAGAATCCCAACTGGATTCGAAAACCGAAGGTTTTCGTAACCTACTGGATTCGAAAATCTCTGATTTTCGTAATTTTAAACCTGCTGAATTTAGGGGTATATACAAATAATTCCCTTCCTTTTTTATTCTGTAGCTTTTATCAAGTATGTTATTTTCCAGAAGAACTTTCCTAGTTTTTTCCCCATTTTCAACAGGTACCTTAACACAGACTACCAAGAATCTCACCTTTGAGCAAATATATGGTGATGTACAATTTTAAGCTACAAACACGGATAAGAATGTTAGAAATAATACCAGATGGTATTGTATTCATTTATATCTTCGCCTCTCCTTTTTAATTCCATGAGATAATCATAGATAGGGACGTCTTTATAGATGTAAGTGTTTGTAAGGGTCATATTTTTCTCCCATGGATGGAATTCATAAACCCTACTTCCATCAGGTAGTATCGATATTAATTCATGATCCTGCCAGGATATGAGGTTGTTCTTACCTAACTTTGGAACATTAAATACTGGACTATCGGTTCTATTGTATCCTGGCAATAGCCTTGATTCCTCTTTATTTTCTTGCATTAATCTTGCAATAGGAACTCTATATTTTGCAGTTTCTTCTTTCCCTTTTGTATTGAATGTATAGTATGGTACCACACCAATTAATCTTAGGGCCACTCTTAATGCAGAAGTTTCAAATTTTCTACTATTTTCGACAGTAAATACTTGCTGATTATAAACACAAATTCCTCTTTTTCTAATTTTTTGAACGGCGTCTTTAAGGTCGTCTGTAACCTCGTAAACATGTTCTACATGTGTTGATATTGCAACTTCTCTTTTTCCAGGCTCATGATGATTTTCAAGCATGTCTGCAAAATCATCTGTGATTCTTTGAGGTAATACCACGGGCATCCTTGTACCTATTCTAATCCTTTCAATATGATTAATTCCTGAAAATTCTGATAAAAGCTTATCTAAAAAATCATCATTTAAAACGACAGGATCTCCTCCAGTTATTAATACTTCTTTCATTGATTCATGATTTTTAAACCATTCAACTGCATTTTCAATTGCACTTTTCGGAGCAATGGCATCTTCTGCAAGTACATTTTTTATTTGCCAGTTTCTCTGACAGTAAACACAAATTTGGGCACAGGTGTTATATGGTTTCAATATTGCTATCATAGGATATCTTCTTGTAACAAGACTAATTGGCGAAGTATCGTTTTCACCCATGAAATCCATATTCTTATTATTTTCCCTACCTTCAATTACTTTTTCAACGTAGTCTAACGGAGGGATTACCTGAGCTCTAACTGCGTGATCATATTTTCTACTAGGATCTTTGTCCATCAAAGAAATGTAGTATGGGGTAATTCCAAATGGGATTGAATTTTCTACAGCTAACTCTATGGCTCTTTTTTCTTCTTCAGTAAGTTCAATAAGATTTTCCAAAGTTTGTCTATCTTTTACGATATTTTTAAGGTGCCATTTCCAGTTTTCCCAGTCTTCCTCATTCCCTCCAAAATAATCCAAAATTCTTCTTTTATTTTCTTCTCTTTTTGATTTAACCTCTTCTAACAATCCTGAAGGATATTTTTTCATGAATCTATTGGCGTATTCATAAATTCTATCAAGCTCTTTTGACCTTTCTATTGCAGCTTCCCTGCCTTTTAGTTTTAAAAATTCTGGAACTTCTTTACTGTTATATATTCCTGAATTGCCAATTATGCCTTTTAACAAGTGTTTAAATTCCTCCAGAAATCCAATGCTAATATTTGTTTCTAGTTCGTCTATGTTTCCATTTGCAAGATTCCACAGTGTTTCTAAAGCACTGAATTTGCTTAATTTTTCGTTTTTTGGGGCCATGATATTTTTAAAGACTTTTATACATGATTTCATGTTAATTATCTCTAATGGATGAAGATCTATTTCTTCAAAATAAATTTTATTTTCTAAACTGGCCAAATATTCATAAATTCTTTTTCTTGCAGAGTCTATGCTATCGCTTGTCTTCAAAATTTCATAAAATTCTCTATTTGCATTCCACAGTTCATTCAATGTAAATTCCAAGTCATGATTTTTACTCATTTTGGCACCCCCGAACATTTATACATTATTATATTTAAATCGACCTTTTCTAAAAAGAGAATTCGATAAAAAAGCTAAAACCAAAATAGCCAAAAAACAAAGTATAATCCAACACTAAAATATTTGTTATATTTATATAAATATTTTGTTTTAAAAGTTACTAAAAATCAAAAACCTGTTTTGCGATTATGAACGAAGTGAATAATAAGAAAGCCACAATTTCAATTGTGGGCTACAAACACGAAGTGTTTGTTTAATCTATGATTTTCTAGATTTAAGTTTATAGTAATGGTATTCTACAGTTTTGAGATTGATGCCTGTTATTTTGGAGATTTCTTCAGGACTTTTGTCCAAGTATTTGGCTATAATTTCTTTTTTATTTGTTGGTCTTCCACATTTTCCCTTTATACACTTAACTTCCACACCTATTTCTTTTAATGCGTCTAGGATTTTTTTGTTAGTTCTCTTGTATCGGGATTCGGGAAGATAAATGGTTTTAACTTCACAATTTTCTAATATTTCAATAATTAAGTTTTTTGACAGCTCTTTATTTAAGTATATTTCTTCCACATCTGTACCGAGCTCTCTAATCTTTTCAATTAGCTCTTTGTAAGAGCGGCCCCTAATGTATTTCATAGTTTCACGCACGTATGATCTTGACGAAATCGAAAAATTATTAAAATCCAAGCAAGTAATGTCTTATTAACTTAGTAAATATAATTATGCCATATTTGACTGTCAAACTACTAAAATTGAGCTAAAAAAGTATTTTAAAGAGTAAATGCCTTAATTTTTTCAAAATTTAAATAATCATAATGTTCTAAAAAAATAAAACATTTGTATTTATTTTAAAAGACCCATAGCTTTATTTGTTTTTTCAATGGATTTCATATTGTCGTCTTCCATTTGGAGCATTGCCCTTATACAGTCAATGTTTTCTGGGATTACATCACTTTCTTGGTGTATTGCTTGCATTAAGAATATTTCATTATCTACTACGTTTACGCTTTCTTCCCAGATTGCGATTTCATTTAAATCGTATCTTGGTCTTCCTAAATCTCTTGCATATTCTATAATTGTCGCGGTTGAGTCCAAACCTTCTGAAGCTTTTACAGTAATTATCCTTGGGGTTTTTTCAATTGCATCTAAAACATCATCTTTTGTAACTCCTGTAGTTTCAACCATTAAAGAGTGCATGTGCATTAAGGTTGTTGGAACTATAACTGCTGAAGACATTATTTTACCTTCAAACTGTGGAACAACGGATACTACATCAGGTCCGTGGTGAGAAGGCACGGTTGCAGGATTCGGAACAATTGCATTTACTGGACCTGTTTTTGCATCGTTCGGGTCAGCTGCTCTCCTTACTAAAACTACTCTAGCTTTTAATATATCGGTAACAGAGTTGATGGCATAAAATGTCCTACACAATCCTGTTGTGTTGCATGAAACTACCCTAATATAGTCTTTTCCATAACATCTATCGTAGCTCCAAAGTGAGTTAAATGAATCTTCAACTACGTGAGCTTTTTCTCCACCTTGTAATATTGCCTTAACGCCGTATTTTTTGTAGATCTTTTCTAAGTTATCTGTTCCTATCTTTTTTGGTGCTCCATCAACTACAATATCTGCATCTTCAATTATATCATCAATGGTACCTTCAATTTCAATTCCTGCTTCTTCAAATAAATGTTTTCTTTCAGGAATTGCTGCAAATAATTTATATCCTTTTTCAACTGCCAATCTAGCTTCAAAATCAGGTTTAGTTTTTGTAACTCCTATAACTTCCATATCGTCTTGCTTGGATACTGCATCAGCTACTCTTTTCCCTATTGAACCATATCCATTTATTAAAACTTTTGCCATCTATAATCACCTGAAGCTGTCTATTGCCATTTCAAAATACATTATTGTACTTCAGTTTTGAAATAGCTTTGGTAATGCCATACAATATTATTGATTTTAATGTATGGTGCTTCCACAAAGTTAACAAAACTAACTATGTTAGTTTTGAAAAATATTATCTAATTTAATTTAAATTTAATATATATTATTGTGGAAGTACTATATATACCACCTTCTTAGTAACATAAGAAATATGATTTGGCTAAAATTTTTTTTAAGTGTAGTTGTTCCGAGAGCTCTGGTAAATCAATCTCATATTTTTAAATTAAATTCATTTTAGTTTTAAACAATAATATATATTTAAAAATGCTAATAGTTAAGCTAATCAATCACAACTAAAATACTATAATACGAATGTCACGGAGGGAAATAATGAAGTATCTTATTACAACTGCCCTTGCATATACAAACGGTCCTTTGCATCTTGGACATGCTAGGAGTACCTATATCCCAGCGGATATTATGACGAGATATTTGAAATTAAAAGGGGAAGATGTCATACATGTTGGTGGAACAGATAACCACGGGGTTCCTATTACATTAACTGCAGAAAAAGAAGGGGTTACTCCGGAAGATATTGTTGAAAAGTACCACAATGAGATAAAACATGATTTGGATAGTTTAAATGTGGTTTTTGATTCCTTTGGAAGAACCCACAGTGATATACATATCAAAACTGCCCAAGAATTCTATAAAAAATTAAGAGAGAACGGATACATATACGAAAAGGAAATTGAGCAATTTTACTGTCCAAAATGTGACAGATTTTTAGCAGATAGGTATGTCGAAGGTACCTGTCCGTTCTGCGATGGAGAAGCTAGAGGAGACCACTGTGAAGTCTGTGGAAGACACCTCGAACCTACAGAGTTAATAGACCCATACTGTGTTCACTGTAATGCCAAACCAGAAATCAGAAAGACAACACATTATTTCTTTAAATTAAGTGCCTTGAATAGTGATTTAGAGGAGTACATTAAGAGCTCAGAAGAGATGCCGGAACATGTAAAGAATTTGGCTTTAAGATGGATTGAAGAGCTCCACGACTGGGATATTTCAAGGGATATAAAATGGGGAGTTCCAATACCTGAGAATCCAAACCAAGTCATGTATGTTTGGTTGGAAGCCCCTATAGGTTATATTTCATTTACAAAACAGTTAGGGGACGTTTGGAAAGAATATTGGTTAAAAAATTACGAAAACCTTCGGTTTTCGAATCCAGTAGGTTACGAAAATCAAAGATTTTCGAATCCAGTTGGTAAAGAAAATGAAGAAGATGTAAAAATATATCACTTTATTGGAAAGGATATAACCGTTCACCACTCCGTATTTTGGCCAGGTATGATACTTGCCAACGGTGACTATAACCTACCGTCTTCTGTAATCAGTGGGGGCTACCTGACATTGGAAGGAAGAAAAATGAGTACAAGTAAAAAATGGGTAGTCTGGGTCAAGGACTTTGTTGAAAACTTTGAATCAGATTATTTAAGATACTTCTTGATGATAAATGCTCCATTAAATAGGGACAGCGATTTTTCATGGGACGAATTCCAGAAGAGAATAAACACCGAGCTCATCGATATTATTGGAAACTTCATCCACAGAACTTTGGTATTTACTCAGAGAAAATTCAAAGAAGTTCCAATTGCAGATAAGGAGAGCCTAAAAGAAGAAGATAAAGCACTTTTAATGAAATGTGAAGAAACACTAACTAATGTAGATAAGAACATAAGGAGCTACAACTTCAAAGATGCATTAATGAATATAATCCATCTTGCAAAGGAAGGAAACACATATTTCCAGAGTATGGAACCTTGGACAATTAAAGACGAAACAAGATTAAAAGAAGTTCTATACACCTGTTGTACCGTAGTCAAATACATACTATACCTGTTGTATCCATTCATGCCTAAAAAGACCTTGGAAATTTTGGATTTAATGGGCGAAGAAGTTGACTTAGAATTGAGAGGGAAAAAGTTAAAAAAACCAAAGGTTATATTTAAAAAAGTCGAAGACGAAGACATCAAAAAGATGAAAGAAAAATTGATGGCATCGAAGGAGCCAAAAACAGATGGAAAAAATAAAGGTAAAAACAAAACAAAAAAGTCTAATGGTGAAAAAATGGAATTAATTGGCATAGATTACTTTGATAACTTGGACTTAAGAGTAGCTCAAATTTTAGAGGCAGAGGACATCCCAAAATCAAAAAAATTGTTAAAATTGATTGTAGATATTGGCGATGAAAAAAGACAGGTTGTTGCAGGTATAAAAGGACACTATGAACCTGAGGAGCTCGTTGGAAAAAAAATTGTTTTAGTATGTAACTTAAAACCTGCAAAACTCTGCGGTGTTGAATCCCAAGGCATGGTTTTAGCAGCCGGAGATGATGTTGTAGCTCTTTTAACACCTGACAAAGATGTTCCTGTTGGAAGTAAGATTTGCTAACACAGTTTGTAATATTTATCTACTTATTTCCATTATTTTTAACTATTTTTCAAATATATCTACTCTAAGATTAAGTAAAATAATATATCATGTTCAATTCAAACATAATAATGTAATTATCACTTAAATCAAATTTAAGATATTGTAATGTATTCATTTGTAAAATTATCATAAATTTTTAGAATATTATATCATCAATTATTTATACCTCAAATTTTAAAGTTTGTATGTATATTAACTAGGGAGGGAGCTGATGCTATTTTTAAAGACTAAATATGTGGACTTGGATTTAGGTGCAAATGCCGTTATCATAAATGAAGAGGATTTAAAGGGCACTCCATACTACCCTCAAGATAGGGTTTTAGTGGAAACCTCAGAAGGTTCTTTTATAGGCACACTTTATTCAACAAAAGAAATGGTAAATAAAGGAGAAGTTGGTATTCTAAGCGAGATTCTTAAAAGTATTCCTATTAAGGAAGGCGAAGAAATAAAAATAAGACATGCCCAAAAACCAGTTTCAGTAAATTATATTAAGAAAAAGATGGAAGGGCAGACTTTAAAACCTCATGAGATACGTACAATAGTTGATGAAATAGTTTCAAGAAAGCTTTCAAATATTGAAATTGCAGCTTTTGTCTCATCTACTTTTATTAACGGAATGGGAATGGATGAAGTTGTAGAGATGACCAAAAGAATGGCTGAAACAGGAGATATGATTGAATGGGAAGATGGAATTGTTGCAGATGTCCATAGTATCGGGGGAGTTCCAGGTAACAAGTATGCACTTTTAACGATCCCTATTGTGGCTGCAGCAGGTATTAAAATTCCCAAAACTTCTTCAAGGGCCATAACTTCGGCAGCTGGTACTGCAGATGTGGTTGAAGTTTTGACAAACGTTAGTTTATCTTATGATGAGATAAAACGTGTTGTAAAAACTACAAATGGATGTTTGGTTTGGGGAGGTGCGGTAAACCTTGCTCCAGCAGACGACATCATAATAAACGTTGAAAGACCACTTTCTATAGATCCGCAACCTCAACTCTTGTCAAGTGTAATGGCCAAGAAGATTGCCACCGGTGTAAAATATACGGTAATAGACATACCAATTGGAAATGAGGTAAAAATTAAAAACGAACAGGAAGGGGCCCAATTGGCTAGAAAATTCATCGAATTGGGAGATATGCTTAACCTACGTGTTGAATGTGTATTGACCTACGGGGGACAGCCTATAGGTAGGGCCATAGGACCTGCTTTAGAAGCTAAAGAAGCTCTGGAAGCACTTCATGACTGTAAAAATGCACCTAAAAGTTTAATTGAAAAGGCAGTATCTTTGGCAGGTGTTATATTGGAATTAGGTGGCGTTGCGTCACCTGGAAAAGGATCCGATGTAGCTTGGGACATACTATGTACTGGAAAAGCCTTAGAGAAATTTAATGAAATAATTACCGAACAAGGTGGAGAACCTAAAAAACCTGAAGAAATTGAAATTGGAGAGTATAAGGCAGAGATATTATCTCCAAAAAGTGGTTATGTTACTAATATATCCAATAAATTGATAACAGATGTTGCTAAAGAAGCAGGAGCTCCAAGGGATAAAAAAGCAGGAGTTCGTTTAAATGCAAAAATGGGCGGTAAGATCCAGAAAGGGGATGTTCTATATACCATATATTCAAGTTCAGAAGAGAGATTAGATTCTGCGGTTAAATTGGCTAGAAGGTCATATCCAGTAAGAGTCGAAGGAATGATGCTTAAAAAAATAAGTAGATTTTAAATTTGACGTGCCTACTTAACATCGGATAGAGATTCAACCATTATTTTTTCATTTTTGATTGTACTTAAATTACGCGTTTTTATGGCTTCTTTTTGTCAGACACCAATATATTTAGTTAGAGAACATAGGTATATATCCCAAAGAGTATTTGCATGGTAAACAAAAAGATTGAACTTATAGCCAATGCTTTATGAGTACTTCTCTTTATTTTTCCCTTTAAAAAAAGCCTACCGCTAAACGCCGTTCCCAATATGTAGATGTAAATTAATATTCCTAATTTGCCATGAAATGAAGGGATGCCCCTAGCCCAATAAAGCATTATTCCAATTGCTATAGTCATTAAAGTTAAAGCTAAATAAATAAAACGATGATGTATTTTTAAGTTATGTTTTTTTGCATAGTAAGCACCTAAGATTAATGAAAAAAGGGCTAAAATTTGTAGGACGGCGTGAATTTGATATATCTGTACAATAAGGACCACCACCAATAAAAAATAAGCAATTAGTCTAATGTTAATTCGCCATTTCCTTTTGCAATATTGTGTTTAACATTTAGATCATCGCTATCTGCCATAGCCCAGATGAATCTTATTTTTTGACCTCTTACAAATGCTTTGTCATATTTGTCCTTGGTATCTAATTTACGTTTGAATTCTAGTGTTGTATAACCGTTTTCTTCTATGCCCCCATATTCGAGTATATCATTAGTTCCTCCAAGACTTTCATCTAGAGGATGAGGTCCAAAGGTCCCTGTTGAATAGAGATCTAAAACAACCACGTGCCCATCTTTAACCCAGCCAAAAACCATGTCTGCATCCTTCATTGCGTTAGTTGGTTCAAACCCTATAGCAACCCATCCGATAGATTGTCCCCTTAACCCCATGTAGATATACTCATCGTCATTTCCCCAGTAAGCTATGAATTTTCCACCATTCAATGAGATTTTGTGAGAATATTCATCTTTTCCAATAACTCCATCGGCCTTCCAATCTCCCAAAGTTTCAGAAATAAATGTTTTTTCAGATATTTTAGAATTGATGGCTTCTTCTGGAGTATTTCCAATACATCCGCTGAATAACAACACTATAAAAATTAGACCTATAATGATTATAAATTTCTTCCACATACTCCCCCCTATTATAGTTGTTTGTAAATTTATTAAAATTTATTATATGTTCCGAAATTAAATGATTGTAGAATGTTTACGCCTCAAATTTTAAAATAATCCATCTTTCTTAAATTTATTGGTGTATTTTTCAATATTTAACGCAAACTACTATAAATTAGGATTTAGGTTATATTTATCTTTTTTGAAAAAACTAATTAATAATTGGTAAAATTATATGAATTATTAATTACTAATGGTGAATATCAATCCATGGAAAGGTGATGAAAAAATAAACAGGTATTTATGCAATGTAGGCCATAAACAAAACGTATGGGTAATTCAAAAATGTTTAATACCCTAATATAACTTACTATGTTGAGGGGGTAGTATGAATATTTTAATTCTGTCTGCAGACGGTTTTGAAGATCTGGAGCTTTTTTATCCATATTTTAGGCTTATGGAAGAGGGATATAATGTCCAAATAGCTTCAAATAAACGTAAAATTGAAGGTAAGAAAGGATATAAAGTTATAGTGGATTTAAAATTTAGCGAAGTAAATCCTGATGACTATGATGGGTTAGTGTTACCTGGAGGCATAGGACCAGAAACGGTTCGTTTAGATATAAATGCAGTAAATATAACAAAAAATTTTATGGATGATAAAAAACCAGTAGCTTCAATATGTCAGGGAATACAGGTACTAATATCTGCAGGTGAAATTAAGGGAAAAAAAGCAGTATGTTGGTATGGTGTTAAGGATGATTTAATAGCTGCTGGAGGTATATTTGTGGATAAAGGTGTTGTAGTAGATGATAATCTAGTTTCATCTCGACATCCATGGGATTTATCAGAGTTTATGGGAGAATATCTAAAGAAATTTGAATAATTTGTTATGGTGATTAAATGGAAAAAGCCATAAACAAAATAAAGGGTAAGTTAAAATCAAAGAAGGGAAGTGCCGCAATAGCAATAATTATGGAAGCTGCTGCGGTAATGGTCGCGCTTTATATAGTATACATTATAGTAGTTAATTTTGGATATTTATAAAAAAGAGAGCATTTGCTGTTTGTAGATCATCTTAATCCAAAAAACTTCATTGCATTGTCATGAGAGACTGTTTTAACTATTGTTTCATCTATTCCAGCGGATTTCATTTTAACAACTGTTTTAGGTACACTTAGAATATCTGACGGGGCAGAAGAACTATCACTATTTAGCATAAACCTTTCTCCACCATATTCTTTCACTATGTCAACTGCATCCATTGGAGTTAATTTACTTGGTTGAACCGTGAGTCCCATAAACATTTCAGTGTCAAAAACGAATTTGACTGTTTCTTTTGTACAGTGTTCAATTACTATTTTTTGCTGAGCTCCTTTATCCAAGTCTAAAGAATCCAATATTTCTAGAATTTCCTTTGTAACTGCTTCTTTATTTCTTCTAGGGGTATGGACAACTACAGGCATTTTAAGCTCTTTTGCAATTAAAATCTGTTCTGTAAACACATCTATTTCTTCTTTAGTGCACTTTTCAAGTCCTATTTCACCAACCCCTACAACGTGATCTTTTTTTAAGTATTCCTTAACAACTTCAAAATCTAAATTTGGTGGAATGGCTCTTGGATGTACTCCTATACATACATATAATTTTAAACCGTTTTTAGCAGCTTTTTCAACTTCATTTTCTAAAATTCTATCGAAATGAGAAAGGAGCACGTCCATGGATCTCATTTTTAAAGGATCGTGTGCAAGGGTTACAGCTCCTTCCATACACGTTGCCATTAGTTCAAAATCTTCGTAGGGCCTAGTATCTGCATGAATGTGTGAATCAATCATAGTTTCTCCCCTCATGGAGTTATTACAGAACTTTAATTTAATATATTCAGCTTTTCCACTAATTAAGTATATATTATTAAAATCATATATAATAAAGTTATGAATAGTAAATTAATACAAAAATTAACTTAAGGGGTAATTTACTATTCCTAATGACCAAAATTTGAAATTAATATTGTAATTTGGAATTAGAAGGGAGGGTTTTTATGGAGATCTTTTTTAGGGGAGGAGCAATGGAAGTAGGGAGAAGTTGTATAGAGGTTAAAACTGATCAAAGTAGTGTATTATTTGACTGCGGGATTAAATTATCACCAGAAGGCCCTGAATATCCAATTTTGAAGGATGCAAACCCAGACTGTATTTTTATATCTCATGCTCATCTGGATCATACTGGTTCTCTACCTGTACTGGTCCATTCTGGAGTTAATCCTGCTATATTTTCAACACACATGACAAAGGCACTAACAAAAGAGCTCCTAAAGGATTCTTTAAAAATAGCTTTGGCTGAAAATTTAGAAGAGCTCTACGATAGAGGGGACGTACATAAAACTATAAAACTCCATAGAAAAGCGAAGTACAATAAAACAAAACATTTTAAAGATTTTGATTTTGAATTTTTCAATGCAGGCCATATTCCAGGAAGTGCCTCCATATTACTCGATTATGGAAATAAAAAGTTGGTTTATACCGGGGACACAAAGGTTTTAGATACTGAGCTCGTAAAAGGGGCGGATCTGAGTTACTGTAAAGAGAGTATAGATGTGTTAATAGTTGAATCAACATATGGTGGTGAAGTTCATCCCGATAGGGGAAAAATAGAAAAAGAATTTTTAGAAAAGGTGAAGGAAACTGTAGAAAGAAAGGGAGTTGCAATAATACCTGTTTTTGCAGTTGATAGGAGTCAGGAAATACTTTTGGTTTTAAATAATTTGGGGTTAGATATCCCGATTTATTTTGACGGACTTGCAAAAAAGATAACTGAAATAATGTTGAGATATCCTGAATACCTTAAAAATCCTGAAGATCTTAAAAAAGTATTTCTCAATGTTTATGAAGTCGATAACAAAGATAGGCAGCATGTAATTAAAGATTTAAAGGAAAATGGCGGTATTGTGGTTACCACTGCAGGAATGCTTGAAGGTGGACCTGTAGTGACATATATGTGGAATTTCTGGAATGATACCAAGAGCTCACTTATTCTAACAGGCTATCAAGTTGAAGATACTGTAGGAAGAAGGTTGATTGAAACTGGAGAACTTTCTCTTGGGGAGCTCAGTGTTAAACCAAAGTTTGAGGTAAGTTTGTATGAATTTTCAGCCCATGGGGATATGAATGAACTTAGAAAGATTGTAAAAAAAGCAGATCCTGGAGCTCTTATAGTACAACATGGAGAAGAAGAAAGTATTTCACTATTTAATGACTGGGCGGTTGAAAATGGTTACATTACATTTACTCCAAAACTAGGGGATAAAATAGATTTGGATAAGGTTTTGTAAGTACTATTATGATGCTATATTTTATTATATTTTGTTTTATTCTTCCTTTACAATTTCTATACCATACCTTACCACATTGTTCTTTTTTAGGTAAATCCTATAATCTAAAATCTTATTTGTGGTTTCCATTATCTTTTTTGAGTAAATAGGATCTATAAGGGTGTTTAAAAAACTCCTTAGGTCGTTTGGGGATTTTATACCGTAAATGTCCTTTGCACCGCTTGAAATCACAACTGGGGTATCGTATTTTCTTGCAAGAAATATGTTTCTCCTAAATGACCACAACAACCTCGCTCGTTCATAGTACTTTTTTTCCAACAAACTGTTTAAATTTAGTTCAATTGCTACCCTGTGGGTGCTTCCCAACCTTGCAAGTATGTGGTCAATACCGTTATCATTTCTATTTAATTCAGGGGTTGATAAAATATCTACTTCATGGGATTCAAGGGCTTTTCTATTGATTTTTACGATCCCTCCTTCGACTAAAAGAACATCTGCTTTATTTCTAAAACGTTTAATGGCTTTTGTTAAATCTTTTGAGGAATCGGTCTTTATTTTAATTCCACAATATATCTCTAAACCGTGTTTCTCCCCATATTCTTTGGCTTTATCAAATTTTTCCTTATCGTACTCATTGTGATATTGAACAGCTATTGACCTATTCCAGCCCATGTCCTTTAGTAGTTTTATTTCGTCCTCTTCAAAAATATGGTTGATATCAACAGTTTTGTCTATCATTGTATTCCTCTTAAAATCATGAGTATAGTGATTTTACAATTTATATGAAACGCTTAAAATTTTGGATTTAATAACTATCTTCGTTAAACGGGGTTCTCCAAACATGGTCAAATATAGACAATTATAGACATTTAACCAACTCTTATTAAGTATTTTCCGTTATAATCTACACAATAGACCACGTTTGGATTGGACGTCATCAGTTTTCTAAAGGAAACCTCTGTCCCTGTCGTGGTAACCCCTGAGCCACCCATCAACTCTTTAATTTTTCCTAAACCTCTTTTAAAAATATTTAAACAGCCAACTAACTGACGGTTAAAAGAGTCTGAACAATTACAGCAAACAACCTGCCCCTCTTGGGACTCCATTTTACTCCTGCATATAGGACAGGTTGTCGAAGTGTAGGCAGGATTAACTAAGATAACAATCGTTTTATAGCTGATTTTTTGTATTATGCTGTTCCAATTTGTCCTGTCTATTCTTCTATTGAAGTATTTATTTTTATACATCTTCCTCTTATTCAAATCCTCAAAAACAAAAATCGCGTTATGAAATAATCGAGATAATTGGATTGTGAGTTTGTGTAAAAAATCTTTAACTCTGTTCCTTCTCCTTTCGAATAACCTTTCTATCTTTCTCATAACTCTTAAAGGGCATTTTTTAAGCAATGATTTAAGAAAGTCGATTTTTTTATCATAAACTTCTTTAAGTCGATGTAATTCGGTTAAATCAACTCTTATCCAGCCTTCTATCGGATGGAACAAATCGAGAGATTTTAGATTGCTATCCACCCCAACAACTATTTCTTTATCTGAATAGTTTAGATTATCTTTGAACGTTAAAAATGCCTCATTTTCTTTTAAAATAATTTCTCCTATTGATAAATCTTTAACTTTATCGAAAAACCATTCGTTTTTAATGTTTAAAACTAAATATTCTTTTCTCGGTTTTATGGTTATCCTTATCTCTCCTTTTTCCTTATCGTATTTTATTAGAGTTGTCTTAACCCTAACGAATAGCCGCTCTACTTTCGGTTTTGTTTTAGTTCTATAACCTCTTTTATAGTTAGATAACCAACTTTCTAAGACTGAATAAGCGGTTTTTATAACCCCATCGATATAATGAGAGGCATAATTCCAATTTTCTAAGAGTTTGTTTCTTAAATTTCTTTTGAATTCGTTTGATTTCGGGAGTTTTGGATAACCTTTTTTAGTGTATTCGATGTTATTCCAAATTATGTCGATGCTTATGTTTAACTTGTCTTTACATTCAGTTAAAAAAGTTTTAAGTGGATAGTTATGACTAACTTTGTAAGATAGAACGACTTGGTAAGTCAATTCTTGGTTATTTTTCGATTTTGTTTTATTCGACATAGCATTGTTTGTTTGTTTTTAATAATCTCATCTTTTATCAGATATATAAAAATTTCTTTATTGTTTAACTATAAATGCCCATATTTGTCTACGAATTTTTAAACAGTTTCAAACGGCTATATTTAGTAGTTTGAATATATAGCAAAAATAATAGATAGCCGTTTTTATGTTAAATCAAAATAAAATAAAACTATATTTGTATGTTTGTTCAATTGAACAAACCATATGATTTTATAGTTCCTTTGCTATGGTAGGAAAAAGTTAATGCCTATCTTGTGGCGTTTTTACTTCTTCGATAATTCTTTTTCCAGCTGCGACCTCATCAATACTGTGTATAACTCCATTCATGGATTCAATGATTTCTTTGATAGGCTCGTATTGCAAATTTGTTCCTTCAATTGTTATTTTAATATTTTCCGTGGATTTATCTATCTCATAAACAGTAATGTTTACACCATCTACTTCTTTTAATCCACATAGTTTGAGGGCTAAATCGTTTAATTTAGGTTCATGAGTTTTTAAAACATCAAGAACTATTCTTCTTAATCCGGTCAACTTCTATTCCTCCCAGTGTGAAATATCGTAGTTTATTATATTTCTATTATATCACATGGGGTTTTTATAGTTTTATATATTATGTTTTTATACCAATAACTTGTAACATCTTAAAAAAAGTGATAGTTATGATATTACATCCAAGACCCTCTCCTATAGCTGCAGCAATGTATCAATTGAGAGATATTGGGGCTGATGCCATAGTACTACACGGACCAAGCGGATGTTGTTTTAGAACAGCTAGACTTTTAGAGTTAGACGGTGTAAGAATTTTTACAACTGCGATGGGAGAAAATGACTTTATTTTTGGAGCAATGGAAAAATTGAGAAGTGTTTTAGATGATGTAGTTGAATATTTAAAATCCAACAAACCAAAAGATGGAAAATACATTATCGGCGTTGTTGGGACCTGTGCAAGTATGATAATTGGTGAAGACCTATATAGTATATTGGACGAGTACGAAGACATCATAGTTCCAGTTGAAATCCACAGCGGATTAATGGATAATACCGTTGGGGCCATAAGAACCATGAAAAGCTGTTTGGAGTTAGGGCTAATAAGCAAAGAAGAATTTGAAAGGCAGAAAGACATGCTTATAAAAGCTACAGAAGTTGAGAAAAATAGGGGGATGGCTAAGAGTAAATATTTAAAGCCCACCTATGAAGATGACGTTGACGAAGTTATAGAGCTCTTAAGGGAACTAAAAGAAAGGGCTAAAAATGGGGAAGATATTAAAGTGGCCTGTGTATTAAATGCAAAAAAGGAAACTGCCTATTTATTTGCCCATCCTTTGATTGAAATTAACAGGATATTTGACTGTGTAAATATAGCCAATTTAGATGAAAATGTGGGCTTTGAGAAGGTTAAAAATGATGCAAAGAATATTTTTGGAGAATATTCGAAGAATAATATTAATATCGATTATATAACCGGCGGTTTAGACGAATATCCAATTACTGGAAAAAAAGCAGTAGAGATATTAAAAGAAATTAAACCTGATTTAGTTGTAGTTTCAGGGGTTCCCCATGCTCTACCTATTGAGGAATTGAAAGAAATAAATGAAAATATTGTAACCATTGGAATAAGTGATGGTCCTAGACTCTATCATCCAATAAAAGAGCTATATGATTATGGAATCATTGAATTGGATGCTCATGCAAAGGTTTTAGGAAAAAGAAATATTGTAAAATCTAGATTTGGAGAGATACTGAAGTATATAAACTTTGAAGAATGATTTTTTTTAAAGCGTAAGTATAATAAACTCATCCATAAATACATTTAATATCTAAATATTTATTTTTTATGCATTATAACGAATTTAACAATAAAATAAGAGGGTAACTATGGAAAAACCTTGGGTAGAAAAATACCGACCAAAAACCTTGGATGAAGTTGCTGGACACGATGAAATAACAAATAGACTTAAAAGTTATGTAAAAAATAAATCCATGCCAAACATGTTGTTTAGCGGTTCCCCTGGAACTGGAAAGACCACATCAGCTCTATGTTTAGCTAGGGATTTGTTTGGTGAACATTGGAGAGACAACTTCTTAGAGCTGAATGCCAGTGATGAAAGAGGTATTGATGTAATTAGAACTAAAGTTAAAGATTTTGCAAGAACAAAGCCAATTGGGGATGCTCCATTTAAAATAATATTCTTAGATGAAAGCGATGCTTTAACAAGCGATGCTCAAAATGCCCTTAGGAGAACCATGGAGAAGTATTTAGATATCTGCCGATTTATACTCTCGTGCAACTATTCAAGCAAGATTATTCCTCCTATACAGTCAAGATGTGCCATATTTAGATTTTCACCATTGAAAATGGAAGACATTGTAAAAAAATTAAAGGAGATAGCTGAAAAAGAAGGTTTAGTCTTAGAGGATAGTGGTGTTGAGGCTGTAATCTATGTATCAGAGGGGGACATGAGAAAAGCCATTAACGTACTACAAACTGCAGCGGCGGTTTCAAATGTTATAACCGATGAGATTGTTTATAAAGTTTCTTCAAGGGCTAGACCAGAAGAAATTAAAAAAATGATTGAATTAGCTTTAGATGGGAAATTCAATGAGGCTAGAGATCAACTATACAAGCTCATGATTGAATGGGGTATGAGTGGGGAGGATATACTCCTACAGATATTTAGGGAAGTTCCTAATTTAGATATTGAAGAAAAGAAAAAAGTTCATTTAGTCGAAGCTGTTGGAGAATGTGATTTTAGAATAGTAGAAGGTGCAAACGAAAGGATACAGTTGTGTGCCTTGCTGGCTAAAATGGGAGTTTTATAATAAACTTAATAAACTTAACCTATTTTTTTATTTTTCACATGTTAGAGTCCGAGCTCTTCCCCAACTATAACAACTGTGATGTCTGAAAGCATAGGTTTCTTTTTTATAACTGTGTAGATTCTACAAATTCTTGTTTCGCTATTGCAATCTACACAAAAACCTGTTTTAATACATGGGTTAGATAAGTTCAATCTTTTTGTGTTTTTAGGTGCTGCTATCATCTTTATTCTTTCAAATGCTGCATCTTCATCCTTGCAAATTTTGTTAGTTCCTGCTACGATTATTACTTTTTTAGGTCCAAATGACAGGGCTGCAACTCTGTTACCTACTCCATCAACGTTTACGAGCTCACCATTTAAAGTTATCGCGTTGCTACTACATAGGAATAAATCACAGGTGAGCTGAGCTCTCATAACTTCAAGTTTTTCTTCAGGGGATAAGTTAGGATCGCCATGATCTAAAACTACAGCTCCTTTTTCTTTAACTTTATCTTGGATATTCATGGATTTTACAGTCATGGAGCCCCCAAAACCTACCTTATCTCCTTTATTTACATAATTTAAAATGTATTCAACGGCTTCTTCAGCAGTTGGAAAATATACTGCGTCAAAAAGGTTCTTTTTCAGTGCGTCTACTACTTTCTTACCAACTGCTTCATTATGCCAGCTTTCTATTTCCTTCATCTCAATAACCCCTTATGAGTTTGTTATGGAAATATATTAATCAATTATATGGACATGCAAATCTTTATCACAAATCTTTATAGTTTCGAATTCTCCCTCTGGTTTGCTGTCTAAAATTTCAATTTTATCCTTATTTGTTACATCGTTTGCAACAATTCCGAGTACATACTTAAGTTCATCATCTTCGGTGTATAGATTAGCCGTTGTTTTGAATCTTCTAGCAAGTCTTGCAATATCCCTTAATGCCAATCTGGTTTCGGTGAATAAAATAATAAATTTCTTTGCATTTTCAATATTTTCCGGACTTCCATATAGTATGGGATATTCTTTATCCAGAATTTCGTCCTTTTTAACTTCGTATTCAATATTACAAATGTCAAGTAATCTAGCAATGATTGATTGTGGGATTCCAGGCGGTAAAGGTAATTCAACAATTTCAATGTTTTCATTTTCCAATGTTTCGATATTCATTTTTTCTCCTCCAAACTAATATTTAACTTCGGATGTTGGCTTTATCTTAACTAAAATATAATTTTTCATTTCAGATCTTGTTATGTATGCTATGTCCTTTAAAATATATCTACCAACTTTAACATTCTCTATTTTTTCCTTGTAGGTATCGTAGTCTAATTTAATCCTTAATCCATCCAACTGGGTTACAATAGGCATCGGGGCAAATATTCCATAGATTTCATCTACACGTTTTTCTATTTCATCCTTTACAACAACTGGAGGAACTATTGGGGGGTCGTAAGATAGTTCTGTCCTTCTTTCATTGATCAACCTTGTAACTTCATCTATCATTTTTCTTAATGCTCTTATTTCATCTCCATGCCTTAACCTATGAGCTCTCCTACCTAAGTTTCCAACATATACGTATGGAATATCTAATTTTTCTGGTCCGCCAGTAACAACTATTGGAATATCAACGTTGAATAAATGGGTTTTATCCTTTATACAGCTTTCAAAGTTACCCATAACATATATTGCAATGTCGTGTTCTTCAATCAATCTCTTTTCTTTTTCCCTAAGTTCACTAATATTCTTCCCAGCTCCGTGAGAAAGTCCTATCATGTTGGGTTTAGCACCAAATCTCCTTACATATTCAGAAACATCACAGGCTATGTGTGGGAGATGATGTCTTGATAAACTAGGTGCCACCACTGCAATTTCAGTTCCTGCAAGTGGGGTTTCGACTACCTTCCCCTTGTATTTTTTGGATTCTTTTTTGAAGTTTTCTATTTCATTTTGAGGTAAAGCAACAGTCATGTAAACATCCAGTTGCATAACGTGTTCCTGAATTATAAAGCCCCCAATATCCTCTATCCATTCCTTCAGGACGTTGTTTTTGTAAACTCCTCCTTCATACCTAACAATTTGATACATTATCTATCACACCTAAACTTTTATAAATATAATATATTTGGGGTTCAGAAGTTAATCTATTACAACAGGTGAGCTGCAAAAGAAATGATATAATATATGCGTTATTAGAAATCAGATCTTATTGTTATGGTACCAAATGTTTTTTTACTATCTCTAAATGATGTCACATCTGTTATGATCCTCTGTATTGATGATCTTTCATCAATCAGTGTTATATGGTCAGTTATGACGATTTCCTCAAAACTATATTTTTCAATAAGCCCCAATATCTCATTAACAATACTTAGTTCCAATATGTCCAATAACTTAGTGGTTAGGGAGATATGATCTATTTTGCCTCTATTCTTCATTATTTTAGCTAGTGGTTCCCAATCTCTTGTTAATATTTCAATATAATCTTCTTTTTCTGATATAATAAATCCTCTGCCCCCCAATAATATTACTAAATCATCTGCGAGTTTTTCCATTTTTGATTTTTCACAGTCATAAAAATAAAAATTAGTTATACGACTACATTCTTTGATTTTTGTAACTTTATTGCTGTATATTTGATACGTTCTTACAATATCTCCTTTACTTACTATTCCCACAATATTTTCATTTTCATCAACGACTAACAGTCTTCCTATGGCATTTTTGGCCATGATTTTTTGGGATTCCGATGCTGACGTATCGGGAGAAATTAGTATGAGCTGTTCTTTTGGGGTCATTATATCTTTAATTTTATTTTTCAAAAATAGGCCCCCCTTTTTCTTGCCCAAATCCTTAAATGTTACAATACCAACTAGATTTCCGTTTTTATCAACAACCGGATAGCCCATGTGTTTGTACTTTTTGATAATCCGTTCTAGTTCATCAACGCTATCTTCTTCATTAATCAATACAACATCCTTGGTCATTATTTGATCAACTGGGATCTTATCAAGTATTCTCAGATCATAGAGTTTTATTAAATCCTCCTCTGCTTCTTTAATAAAACCGCTAATACATTTAAATACATCCGATAGTACTTTTTGTTCTAATCCTATGTTGTAAACCCTTTCTACAGTTGAAAGTTTCCTGAAAAGCACATTAATCACCATGATATTATTATGAAACTATTATTAGTTTAAATTTAAAAACTTATGTTTTATAAAAGATTTGGGTTTTGAATTGAGGTGTGTATTTATTACTTACTTAACTAGTAATACAGGTAAATTTTATTAAATATAAAATAAACTGTTAATTGAAAATATGGTTTATTTTTAACGGATATTTGATTTACAAAGACTGATTAGTTAACTTAAAATTGCACACCACCCTATATAGAAATCTAAGATGCCATTATCATCGTAAAAGATAAAAAAGTGTTTTTAAGGGTAAGAGGATATCGAGGGCATCTGAACTAAAACTTATTGCCAATCTATCAATCGCTTTTCATAGATTTCATGAGGAAATAGGCTGAACCACCCCACAACACAATAGCTCCAAATAAGAACATTATTATGGCAGATGTGTTCATTCTGCATCATCCTCCTGTTTTTTAACAAATTCATCCCAAGGTTCTACTTTTTTCTTCCAAGGAATTCTTGAAAGGGCAAATGAAACTATTACACCAAGTATTGCGATACCTATGCCTACACCCAAGTATGACCAAGCGTAGCCTCCATATGGGTTAGACATCATACTTACTACATCAAGACCTATAACCGATAGAAGGACTACCGGGGTTAATATTCCTGCAAAGAACTTCCAGTAGTTTCCTATTTTTATATCCGATAATTTGTTTAAGTATGCTTCTAATTTTTCTCCTTTGAATATCCATATTGCCACAACCGCTTCAAAAACTCCAACAATTGGGAGGAGGTATGAAGCTGTGAAGTGATCCACGATATCAAGCCAATAAAGCCCTGACTTTGTGGTGTATAATAAACTTCCGAGGAATCCCAATATGGTAACTGATGCAACTGCTTTACCTCTGCTAATTTCAAATTTATCCATTACAGCGGAGGTTATGGCTTCTACAAGAGATACTGATGAAGAAAGTCCTGCAATAACCAGTGAAAGGAAGAATATGGCTCCCAATATGAGGCTCCCTACAGGCATTAATGAAAGGGCCTCCGGGAATGTAACGAATGCTAGACCGATACTTTGGGCCACAACTTCATTAAATGGAAGTCCTGATGTGTATGCCATATACCCAAGAGTACCAAATACTGCAAAACCTGCTAAGAACGAATATCCACAATTTAGTAGGGATATTGTGAAGGCGCTTGTAGTTAAATCAGTTTTCTTAGGTAAGTAACTTGAGTAGGCTATCATAATACCGAAACCAAGACTCAATGTAAAGAATATTTGAGAGAATGCATCAAGCCATATTCTCGGGTTTGTCAGAGCACTAAAATCTGGAGTTAAGTACCAATTTATACCCTCTAAACCTCCAGGTAGGGTTATTCCCCTAATCACTAATATTATAGTTAAAATAAAGAGCAGGGGCATGAATATTTGGTTTGCTTTTTCAAGACCTTTTTTAACCCCTGAATTAACAATTACATAGTTAATCAACCATATAAATAAAACTGAAATTAATATACCGTTTGCAAATCCTCCAATATCTCCGGGACCTGATGAGAGCTGTAATACACTCCCAAAGAAGAAATCACTAAAGTTGGTTGTAGGGAATCCATTTAGCAGCAATTTGTAAAGATAGTATGCCCCCCAACTAATAATGGCCATGTAGTACGTGGTTATAATAAAACCTGATGTAACACCAAGCCAGCCTATCCACTCACTTTTTTCGTGTAGTCTTTTAAATGCCAATGGTGCAGATCCTTTTGTTGAGTGACCTAATGCGAGCTCAAGTAGCAACACTGCAACTCCAACAAAAAGTAACGCTACAAAGTATGGTATTAAAAATGCTCCACCACCGTTACTGTAGGCAAGGTAACTGAATCTCCAAATGTTACCTAGACCTATGGCTGAACCGACCGCAGCCAATATAAATCCAATCTTTGAACCCCACTGTTCTCTTTCTGCCATTTAACCACCTAATTAAATAATAACCTAAAATGTTAAAAAACTAACAAAACAATAGTTAATCATCTATCATCAATATTTATAATTTGTTATATAATATGGTTTTATGCTCCTTTTAAAATTGTTAAAGTGACAAAAATTTAATCTATAAAGAATAGTTAATAAGATATAAATTAATGTATAAAAATAAATTATGGGTTTTACGAGCGAAGCGAGTAAATCAGCAAATCCTTCGGATTTGTGCGATTTCTTTTTCCAACCTGTTGATCACATCATCCCAGGATGGCAAATTAGTTTGACAACCTTTTTTTTCTACCACAAAAGATGCTACACCGGACCCTATAAGGCCGCATTCCCTTAAATCATAACCTTTTAAATAGGCAGTTAAAAACCCTGCTCTATAGCTATCTCCTGCACCAGTAGGATCCTTGGCATTTGCAGTTAGTGCAGGAACCTTTATTTCTTCATTTTCCTTATGAATTATACTTCCTTCTTTACCATGGGTGACAACCAGTATTTCAACCATGCTCATATATTCATCCGCATTATCGCCCAATAACTTTAATACTCTATCGTATTCATGATTGTTCATAAACAAGAAATCCACATTTTTAAGTATTCTTTCCATGTCTTCCTTACTGTAAAGTGGTAAATCCTGTCCAGGATCAAAGGATACTAGAGCTCCACATTCTTTAGCTTTTTCAGCACAGCTTATATTGAATTCAGGATCCCCCGTTGCTAAATGAACGATATCTGCACTGAAACATGGGGGATTAAGTTCTTTGTAGTGTTTGGCAGCACCCCATAAAAAATAGGTTATCTGATCGTTTTTCTTATCTGTAAATATCCATGCCTTTGGAGTTTCTTCTTCATCGGAGTGGTAGATGTTGGATGTATCAACACCTAAATTTTTCAGGTATCTTTCATAACCTGAATTTTTGAAGTCATAACCTACACAGGAGACAATTCCTGAATTTAAACCTAACTTCGTTACCCCTACTGCAACATTACATGCAGCTCCACCATAATATTTTTTTGCAGTTGGTATCTGAACAGATGTGTTTGGATCTGGGAATTTTTCTATGTTAAAAATATAGTCCAATGCAATATGGCCTACTGCGGTTATCTTTCCTGTTTTACATCGTGAGCTTTTTGGATCTTCCATTCTATCACCTACAGGCTTTAATAGCTTCTTTCAAGTCTATAAGGTTTTTATAAATTGCAGAACCTACAACTACCCCTTCAACACCGACTTCTTTTAGTTTAATCAGGTCTTCAATTGTAGTTACACCACCTGATGCAATAACTGGTATTTCCAACTCTTCCACCAACTGTTTAACTGGCTCCACATCTATTCCAGTTAATAGTCCTTCTACATTGACATTTGTAAACAAGATACTTCCTGCACCTTTTTCCTCCAATATCTTTCCCATTTCAACAGGAGTATATTTTGTTTTTTCTTTCCAACCTTTTATAACAACTTTGCCATCTTTTGCATCTAACGCCACCATTACCTTTTCTTTACCTACCTTTTTTGATATTTCTTCAACAATATCTGGATTTTCAACTGCAACGGTGCCTAAAATTATTCTTTTAGCCCCTATCTCGATTAGATTCAGTGCATCTTCAACTGTTCTGATTCCTCCACCAATCTGAACTGGCACATTTACAGTTTGGATTATTTCCTTTATTAGTTCTCTATTAACGCTTTCTCCTTCAATTGCACCATCTAAATCAACTAAGTGAAGCATTTCTGCCCCTTCGCTCACCCATTTTTCTGCAACTTCAACTGGATTCTCCAATTCAACATGCTTTTTATTGGGATCACCTTGAATTAACTGGACACATTTTCCGTTTTTCATATCAACTGCCGGAATAACGATCATTCTTTCACCTAGGTATTATACTACTGCTGTTTTTATCATGCCGTAAGTTCCACTGAATATGATCTCTATTGAGATTGCTGCTAGAATTAAACCCATAAGTCTTACTATGGCATTTATTCCCGATGTTTTTAGGGCCTTTGCAATAGGTTCTGAGAGATACAGCATAATTCCTGATATCATAGATACCAATAATATTGAAATTAATACTGTAATTTTATCAGATACTGTATTTGCACTATCCATTAAAATAATTGTGGTAGTTATGGTACCAGGTCCAGCAAGTAGGGGTATGCCCAAGGGAACTACTGCAATATTTTCTAAATATTCGAGTTCTTTTTCTTCTTTTGAAGTTTGTTTTATCCCAGATATCTCTGCGTGAA
>NZ_AQXV01000052.1:0-75359 GCF_000376965.1 Methanothermococcus thermolithotrophicus DSM 2095
GTGTTAATCTCCAAACCTTTTAAAAAAAGGTTTGGATTCCAAAATATAATATTTCTTCTTAAACCCTTTAAAAGTGTTGTTATGGTGTTAATCTCTGCCTGTCTCTTGGGAATAATACACATTCCCTAATGTTTTCTTGGCAGGTCAGAATCATCATAAATCTATCTGCACCTAATCCCCAGCCTGCATGTGGTGGCATTCCATACTTAAACGCTTCTAAGTATGTTCCAAATCCTTCAGGATTCATTCCCATGCTTTTTATGTTTTCCACAAGTAGATCGTATTTATGAACCCTCTGAGCTCCTGATGAGAGCTCGAGCTCTTTGTACATTAGGTCAAATGCCTTACATATTTCAGGATTTTTCTCATCGTGTAATGTATAGAACGGTCTGGTTTTAGATGGCCAATCTGTTATAAAGTACAAATCGCCCATTTCATCTCCAATAGCCTTTTCAGCAGCTCTTGAAAGGTCTTCTCCCCATTCGATTTCTACACCTTTTGAGTTTGCAATATCAACAGCCTCATCGTAGGTTATTCTATCGAATTTTTTCTCAGGGAGTTTGAAGTCGATTCCCAATAACTCAATTTCTTTTTCCCTGTTTTCGTAAATATCTACAAATGTGTTATAAACTACTTTTTCAAGCACATCCATAGCATCTCTATCATCTGAGAATGACATTTCTGTATCTATGGATATTGCCTCGTTTAAGTGCCTTCTTGTGTTGTGTTCTTCTGCCCTGAATATTGGTCCAATTTCAAATACCTTGTCAAAACCACTTGCCATCATCATCTGTTTATAGAGCTGTGGACTTTGACCTAAAAATGCCTCTTTTTCAAAGTATGAAATCGGGAATAGTTCTGTTCCCCCTTCTGTTGCACTTGCAACCAATTTTGGAGTGTTTACTTCAATAAATCCTTCTTCGTAGAATGTGTTTCTAACTGATTTCAACATTTCAGACCTTATTCTGAATAAAGCCTGTATTTTTGGTCTTCTTAAATCTAAGAATCTTTTATCAAGTCTTGTATCAATATCTGCAGGTACTTTTTCAGATGGATCCAATGGAAGTGGTGTTTCTGCCTTATTCAATATTCTGATTTCAGTAGGTATAACTTCAAATCCGTTAGGTGCCTTTTCATTTGCAACGACTTTACCTTTTACTGCAATAACGTCTTCTTTTCCTATTTTTTTTGCGGTTGCGAATGTTTCTTCAGATACCTTTTGTTTTGGAACTACTATTTGGATGGTTCCTTCTCTATCCCTCAAAATTATGAATGCCAGCTTACCTAATGCTCTTATTGAGTGAACCCATCCCATCAATATAACTTCTTCCCCATCCATTTCTGGTTTTACTTCATTTGAATAATTTGTTCTTCTCCAATCGCCTAATAAAAACATTATTTCACCTTATCCTAATCTTAATTGTGTTTAATCGTATCAATCATCATAGTACGTATTACAAAACTATTGTACAAAATAAAGTCATCGATACTCAATGTAATGATGTTAGTTGTTTAAATAATTTTTTGAAATTAGGTCAATATAACTTAAAACTTAAGTAAAAAAATTAATTTTTAATTTATTTCTTATTTGGATAAATTACCTCTTTTTCAGTTATTATTCCTGTTATCAACTCCGGCGGAGTGCAATCAAATGCATAGTTGTATGCAGAAACTCCTTCAGGGGCTATTCTAACACCATCGATAAATAAAACTTCTCTTTCATCCCTTTCTTCAATAATCACGTCTTCAACTTTGTTTTTAAAATCAAAGGTGGAATACGGGGCAGCCACGTAAAAAGGAATGTTGTGGTACTTTGCAAGTATTGCAAGGGAATACGTTCCTATCTTGTTGAATACATGATAATCCCCTAAAATTCTATCTGCTCCAACAACGATCTTGTCAACCATTCCTTTACTCATTATAAGGCCAGCCATGTTGTCGGGAATTACTTTAACAGGAATCCCTTCGTAATTAAGTTCAAAACACGTTAGTTTTGCCCCTTGTAATCTTGGTCTTGTTTCATCGGCAATAACTTTGATATTCTTGCCGTTATAATGGGCAAATCTGATTACACTTAAAGCGGTCCCATAGGCAGAAGTTGCAAGAGCTCCTGCGTTACAGTGGGTTAAAACAGTATCTCCATCATCAATTAATTTCTCCCCAATTTCACCTATTTTTCTGCAGAGCTCTATGTCTTCCTCATGAATTTTTTTAGCCTCATCAAGTATGGAATTTCCATTATGATAAGCTTTAATAACTCTATCCAAAGCCCAGAATAGATTTACTGCAGTAGGTCTGGTACTTTTTAATTCTTCATAGGATTTTTCAATATTGTCGTTGTTTATCTCAGAAAGTGCCATTCCATAGGCTGCAGCTACACCTATTGCAGGAGCTCCCCTTACAACCATATCTTTAATGGCAAAACATACGTCCTTATAATCTTTACAAATAAAATACTCCAATTTATGTGGGAGCTTCCTTTGATCGATTAATATCAACTGGTTCTTTTCATCATCCCATACTATTGGTTTTAAGTCATTTTTCTTTTCCATATACTCACCATCCAGCTATAAATCCAATCTTGATTGATATGTCATCATAACTATAAGATGTATTTATATTGGTATGCATTACATAAAATAATAGATAATAACTGAAATTTACTTTAATTGTTCATATTTTTAATTAAACAAAATATTTAGTTTAATTTTATGTATGTACATGTTTAATAAAACTGCACACCACCAATTAGATATGATATGGTTAAGTTATAGTTTTATGGTATAAGATATGATAATATTCTTACGTCGGTTCAGGTGATTGAATGAAATTTGTAAAAGAATTAATCAAATATAACACAGCTAAGGAAATAGTATTTAAAAAGTGGGATGAATTTTTAAAGAACAAGTTCAAGGAAGAAGATCTATTGAATTCATTGGGTAAAGTTTCTTTTGAAGATGTTTATTCTCCAGCAGACCTTCCCATGTTTAACAAAGCTGCCATGGACGGGTATGCAGTTAGGGCAGAAGATACATTTGGAGCTTCAGAGAACAACGTAATAATTTTAAATTTGGTCGAAGGAGATTCAATTGATGAAAATGAATGCGTTAAAATATCAACTGGAATGAAAATTCCTGAAGGGGCTAATGCCGTTGTTATGAAAGAATACTGCAACGAAGAAGATGATTTTGTTGAAATTTACAGCGGAGTTCATCCAAATGAAAACGTGGCAAGAATTGGGGAGGATGTTAAAAGAGGAGATTTGATTCTTAAAAAGGGCGAAGTTATTACAGCCTACCACATTGCAATACTCTCTTCCCTCGGTATTAAGAAAGTTAAGTGTTACAATCTAAGCGTGGGAATAATATCAACTGGTGACGAATTAATTGATTTAGATGATTTTAATAAGATAGAAGACCTTGAAAAAGAAGGTAGGATTATAAATTCAAACTCATTTATGCTTCATTCTTTAATAAAAGAAACTGGATTGACCCCAAAAATTTACAAAGGAGTGGGTGATAGCAAGAAAAAAATAAAAGAAACCTTGGAAAAAGCACTTGAAGAGAACGACGTAGTTATAACAACTGGCGGAACTTCTGTAGGGGACAGGGATTACACCATAGAATCAATTAAAGAATTGGGAGAGTTCATATTCCATGGAGTTCAAATACGACCTGGAAAACCAATTGGATTTGCCAAATATGGTCCAGATAAAAAACTTATTTTTGTACTTTCAGGTTATCCTGTAGCTTCAGCTGTTCAATATGAACTATTTGTTAGAAACTACTTCAAACCTAGAAAATCTATAAAATTACCTTTAAAAAGAAACCTTGCTTCCACACTGGGAAGAACCGATATTGTTAGGATCAAAATTGTTGAAGAAGAAAACAAATCCTGTGTAGAACCACTTAGAATAACTGGAAGTGGAGTTATATCATCTATGACTGCAGCAGACGGATATGTAATAATAGATGAAAATGTTGAAGGATACGAGAAAGGAGAATTGGTGGATGTTTATTTGTTTTAATTTTTTTCTTTTTCACAGATGAAATATTTTATTAGATTCCCAATAAAGCAAATATGACTCCAATAAATGCAATTACAGTAGTAAATAATGAAACTGGATATAACTGTCTAAATGTAAATACTGGGGTGTAGGCACTTACAATGGAGGTTATTATTGGAAATACGAGGGCTATCGTAAAGTTCTCTATAATTGTTATTGGATTGGTAATATCCGGTGCAATTCCAAGGTATAGTGTTGCAAATAGACTTCCAAGAGTTATCATAAGTAACTCTTTAACACTCAAATATAATGCCCTATACTTTGCAGAATACTCCATTGTAGGTCCTTCTATAACGTCAGCCTTTGTGTGCATTATTGAGAACGGATAATCCTTTACCATTATAATATACCCTATCATATAGGCTATTGCTCCAAAAAGACCGCCTAAAGTAAACAAAAATTCACTTCCAATGATTTCTTTTAAGTATATGGTCTTGTGTGGTATGAATGGAATTAAAGTAGCCACATAAAATGGAAATGAACCTACAGTAATTAATTTAAATGCCCTAACTGCACCTAATTGTTCCAACGTCATTTTAACAGTTTTTAAAAAGCTACTTCCTTTGCATTCGTCGATAAATGGCATTCTAGTCCCCATTACCGACGATGAAAGGGAGCCCATAATTATATAGACCATCTCCTCGATTTTTAAAAGCCCTATAAGTCCGAGCCCATTTGAAAGTATGTGGAAGTGAGTAAGTGACGTCATGGCCAGAATAGTCCAAATAACTATAAAGCTCACGGCAGGTAGAATCTTATATAACTTAGGAGCTCTCGCCACTGGTTCTTTTAAACTCTTGTATAAAAACTTAAACAATGCCCAATATCCGGGAGCTGCTATAGAGGGACCTACTCTCTGCTGTATTCTTGCCTGAATTTTCCTCTGTATTCCTGGAATCCATGTGGAAACGGCAAATGCCATAAGGGGGATTCCTAAAACTGATAAAACCTCATCAAACATAATATATGACCTCCTATCATTAGACGAAAACCTTCGGTTTTCGCTGCTCTTCGCTTCACTCCGAATCCTCTAAAATCTTAGGTAGGGCTTTTATTACACCATCTATTACATCCTCAGGTCTTGGTGGACATCCTGGAACTTTAATATCTACGGGAATTATATTATCAACAGGACCATCTATAAAATTCGAAGTTCCTAAATCTCCGCCTATGTTGTTATAAACCCCACCCATTAATGCACAGGCCCCAACTGAAACAACTGCCTTAGGTTCAGGAATTTCATCGTATATTTTCTTAAGTGATTCTGAAACAGCCTTTGTAACGCATCCGGTAACAACTAAAATATCAGCTTCCCTTGGATTCCAAGTTAAAAATACATTATACTGTTCTACATCATAATATGGGGAAAGTACACAGTTTACAACCTCAATATCGCAACCGTTGCATCCTCCAGTGTAAACCAGCATTATGTGAATACACTTCTTTCTTGAAAGTTCCTTTAACATATGCCCACCTTTAAAACTCTTAATTAATCCTATCTTTAAGATCTATTTTTTGCCTTTGCTTTTTTTCATCCTGAATAATTTTTGAAATATTTATGGAAAGAATATTGGCTATTTTCTTTATCTGTTCCTCTGGAATCTCCACAGGCTTTTCAAGCAATTTTGATAAATCTATCTCAATGTGTTCATCTCCAACATGTCTTGGATGTATTGGAGATACCTCATTGAATAACGCAAATACCGGGCAGAAATCATGGCAGTAAAGGCAGTAAATACATTTTTCATCGTTTATTTTTGGAACTGCATCTTTTACATAATTTTCAGTTAGATTCACAGGTTCTACTGGAATCATCTCAATAGCTTTCGTTGGACAGGTATTTGCACATCCACCGCACCCAATACAGAGCTCATCAAATACTGATTTAGGGAGCTCTATTCCAGCCAATATTTTGTTTCTCATTTCAGTTGAGGTGTACCTGTCGGTTCCAAAAACTATTCTTTCAAGGTTTTCGTAAAATCCTGAAATAAAAACTCTGGCAAGGTTTTTTAAATCCATATTATCCCTTTTTATCATTTTTATCCCAACCCATTTAGAAAAGGTGTTGGATTGAATAAAAATCCACGTATTGTGGAAAAAGCCTACAGTCCTTTTACGGTCTCTCAACCCATGTTCTGTAAATATTAACCGCATGCGTAGGACATATATTCACACAGGCAGAGCAGAGCTCACAGTTATCCCAATCTATTTTACCTTTATCTATAGCTTCATTAGGACATATTTTGTTACAGAGACCGCATTCTATACAGTAATCCATATCAGTCCTAATGTATGAGTTTTCCCTATCTACAACTTTTTTATGGCCTGTTGTATTTGGAATAACGTCCCTTGGACAGTGTATAGCACAGTTTTCACACATTACGCAGTTATCGTCAAATATAACTTCGCTTGAAACTTTTGGAGAAAATTTGGTAATTTTTACAGTTATAGCATCGTTTGGACAGACATTTGAACAGGTGCCGCAACCTATACAGTTAACATCCTTTATTATTTCGAACTTTTCAACTTCTTTTATCTGTATGGCATCTTCAGGGCAGTTTTTAACACAGATATTGCATAAGACACAGCCACCATCCACATAATTAGACGAAATGCTTCGCATTTCGTTGCATCGAACCGAAGGTTCGAAGTTAAAATCACTTTGTGATTTTACACTCTTCGCTTCGCTCCGATCTCCTTTGTTGACTCTAACTCCTTGAGGGCAGATTTTAACACAAGTATTACATAAACTACATATTGATGGGTCGTAAAGAATTTTACTATTTTCAATCCTTAAAGCTTCAGAAGGACATCTATCAACACATAAGCCGCAGTTTATACAATGTTTCAATGGAGTGGCCTTTTCATCCTCTTTAGTTTTAACTATCTTGAAGTTCTTTATTTCCAGGGCTTCTTTTGGACATTTTTCTATGCAGTTTCCACATAAAACACATTTCTCTTCGTCTACAACCCCATATTCAATAGCTTCATTTGGACAGACTAACTCACAAATATTACATCCTGTACAGCCATCAACTTCCTCTTTTTCCAATATCGTGTTTTTTGGACATAGGTAAATGCATCTACCGCACTCAACACATTTGCCGCCTATATCTATATCTATTGAAGTCCTTATTTTCCTTTTATCCTTTTCTTTTATTATTTTAGCAGGTTTTTCTTCCTGAATATGTTCCTTGATATTTCCATGCGTCTTAAATATCATTAAATACCTGTCAAGAAGCACCTTATTTTTCATACTCTTCATTTCGCTTACATTGAGGCACATTCTCGCATGATTTGGGCAGGCTTCAGCACATAAACCGCACATTACGCAGATTCCCATTGGATGCTTTTTCCCAATTTTTTCATCATCTATTATCTCAATTATGCTTATAGGGCATACATTTGCACAAATTCCACAGCCAGTACATTTTTTTCTATCTACGTAATATCCGCCGTATTCGTTCTTTTTTATCGCCTTTGTTGGACATTCCCTTGCACAGGTTCCGCAGGTTATACATGAAAAAGCCTTATCTGCCACTACCTTAACTGCATTTGTGGGACATACTTTAATGCATTCGGGAGCTACTTCTTCATCTTTACATAGTTTACATTTTTTTACGTCGGTTACAATCATTTTATCCCCTAAGTAGGCTTCTTATAAAATTCCCAAGTAAGATACCTATAGTTGAAAAGAAGAACACGTACGAAATTGGTAAATTGCCGTAATACGGAAGAGGGCCAATTAAATAAGATATAAATAGGGCCGTAATCAGCCAAAACAATAAACTATTATATTGTTTAATATTTACGCCCAATAAAACGCCGAGGACAATCCCAACCATTGAAAGAAACATCGTGTTAATACTAAATAATCCATTAAAGGCCATGCCATACATAATACCACCATTACATAGTGACTACAATCTAGATTTTATTGATATGTTCTTTGATAACTTTTTCACTAGTTAGCAAGAATGTAAGTGTAGATAAACCCGCTAAAACCTTTAATCCTACCGCAATGTTTAGATAAGGAATTATCCCAGTATTTTCCAAGCCAGCTGGCGATAAAAATACCGGCATGCCAAAGAAGCTGTTGAAGTTAAATAGATAATATCCTGAAACCACAATTCCCAAGAGACCAAGTATCATAAATAATAATGCCCCAAAACTCTCAAGGAATTCTAAAAATCCATGTTTAAATTCCAAAGGACTTTCTGACCCAAATGCCACTATACCGAGGATATATGCAGCCGCTATTAAAGAACCCCCTTGAAATCCTCCCCCTGGAGTTATATGACCCCCAAGAATTATAACAAGCCCTAAAGCCATTAAAACGATGCTCATAGGCATTGCTAAAACTTTTATTATTGGGGTAAATCCGTCTGATACTTCATCATGGCTTACACCGCTGTTTCCATAAACTTCTTTGAGAAAATCATGACCAAATAATCCTCTTCCAAATACCATTCCAGTAACTAGAACAGAATTAACTAAAATTAAACATTCCCCAAGAGTATCAAAGCTCCTCCAATCAAACAAAACCGCGGTTACAAGGTTTGGAACTATGTATCCATGAGTGTAGATATAATTAACCCCTTCAACCACATTTATGTTTAATGTAGAATACAAAATTGCCGAACCAAATATAACATATGATAAAGAAACTGCAACTTCCCGACTTATCGTCATATTTTTCACCTCAACGAATGAGCAACTAAGAACTATCTGGTAAAGTAAATAACCAAAGACAGAGCTCCGCAAAACATGGAAATCCAAAACATTTGATTACCAATTTCGTTTGAATTTTCCTTTTGAAATTTGAATATTAGAGGTCTCCATGATAGTGCTATTCCAAGTATGGAAGCTCCTATGAGTGCAAACAATACATCATTAAATACCCTGGCAAGTAGGAAAACTGAAATTACCAAAGATCCGTAAAGGGTAAATTCCCCAGTATATCCTGCTCCAACAGATATGCCGTCTCCATGTTTTTTATCACTCATTTCCTTTTGAAACTTATCGTATGCCATAATTTCACCAAAAAACTAAAAGAAAGATAAAACTGTTTTAATTAGCTAGCTACAGTTAAATTAAGTTAAGTTATTACATTTCATATATTACAAACTCCAAACTCTTCCAATTTCATTCGCAAATGGGTATATGTAGTCGGTTACAAGGTTTGGATAGATTCCAAGCAATATACATAGGAATGTAAGCACTGCAAGGGAAAATATTTCGTACCTTGAGATCTTGACTTTCTTGTACTCTTCAAGCTGTTCCTCACTACATGGTTTTAAGTAAATCAGGTAGAACGCCTTCATCATTGAAACAAACGTACCTATACTAACTAAAATCATTATAATTGCCAACTCAGGTAAATTTGCATTCATAGCAGCCTCTACAAGTAAAAGTTTACTTTGAAATCCGTTGAAAAGCGGAACCCCACTTATTGCAAGCTTTGCACATAAAACCATAAATGCAGCAGTTGGAATTACAGGCAAGAGTCCTCCCAATTTTTCCAGATTGTTTGATTTTTTCTTACCTACGATATTTGCCCCCAAGAATAAGGCACTCTTATAGATAACGTGATTTATTGCATGGAATATACCTGCCACGATTCCTAGAGGTGTTCCAAGTGCAAGACCTGCCGCAACGTATCCCCCTTGACTTATGGCATGGTATGAAAGAAGCTTCCTATAATCACTCTGTAGTAATGCCATTACAACTCCAAATACCATCCCAAATACTGAAAGTGCGATTAGAGCTCCATGAGCTGAGTTAAAGAATGGGAGCCCATAGAACAGTTTGAAAATCACTATCATCATTGCTACAAGGATAAACTTGGAGAATGTTTGAAGTACTGATGCCATGAAAGGTTTGGCCCTTGCATACAAATCTGCTTTAACTGTATGGAACGGAGGGAAACCACTACCATAACAAAGCCCAATAACAAGCATCAAAAGCCCGCCATATATGGTGGGAGATGCAGGATTATTTAGAAGATAATTGTGCATATCGGAAATATTTAGAGTTCCAGTTGAAGCCAGTAAAAATGCCACACCTAACAGTAACAAAGATCCTGCAAAAGTCCCAGTTAAAAGATACCTAAATGCAGCCCTGTATGCGTTTTCAGTTCCTGAGGCTATAACAAGTCCAGTCTGGGCTATTGCTACAATCTCATAAAACACATAGATATTGAATAAATCGTCTGCTAAAACTACCGCTGAAACGCTGGCTAAACCCATTAAAGTTAAAGCTACAAATAAACCATTTACTTTCTTTTCACCCATTCCAGTAATAAGAACTAGAGAACCTATCAACATCAAAGTAAGGATTATGATCTGTTTTACAGGAGTGTACAAGTACGAAATTCCAGAAATCAGTCCGCTTTCTAATCCATGTCCCCCAAAATAGTAATACCCATAGCTTCCAATAAAAGGAAGTATCAAAAGCAAACCTGCCATTAAAAATGTTATAAACTTGATCAACTTATTTTTGCCGTATATATAGTTAAATACTATAGCCATCATAAGTGGGAACACTACAATCAGAGGAAGTAAATTCATCATTCTCACCGTTGGTATTTTAAATCCATTTAATCCTCTTTCAAAATTACAGAAGACTTAAGTGTTTTATATTTTCGGTAGAATACTATTGAAAGTGCAAGCATTATAGCCAGCATTGATGCTTCAATAACTATGTTTGTTAACACCAGGGCCTGGGGAAGTGGGTATGTACTTACAACAGAAAATAGGGAAAATGCCATTTCAGGAGATTTTATTGGAACTATTCCTCCAGTATATCCTATCGCAATTAGTGTTAAATTTACACCATTTCCCAATGCAGATAAGGCGATAATTTTTTTAATAACATTGTCAACAAAGAAAGTTCCATACAACCCAACCACCATTAGAAGCCCAGCAGTTATAAATGAAGCCATTTGTAAATCCATTTATATCACCAAGGATGTAAGTAATAACTTAAAATCAAAATGGTCCTCAATAATCTATCATTAATTATAATGATAAATAGGTTTAAGAAACTTTGTATTTAAAGATTATGGTATCAATAGAACTACCTCAAAACTGAAAAATAAGCGTAATTTAATGTGTTTTGAGAAAACTTCAACAATTAGCAGGTTTAGGTGAGATTATGACCGTTATAGTTAAAAATCTAACAAAAAAATACGGAGAAAAAACCGTATTGGACAATTTAAGTTTTGAAGTAAAAAAAGGCGAGATTTTAGGAATAATTGGGAGGTCTGGTGCAGGTAAATCCACATTGATTAATATACTCAGAGGGTCCGAAAAATCCTACGATGGAGAAGTTGAAATATTCGGTAAAACAGGTAATTTTAGGGGAATAACAGCCATACATTTACAAAGAAACTTTGCACTATGGGCTGAGCCTGCAATATATAATATAATAAGGAAAATCTATGCGGTAAGAAACAACTCTGATGAAAGCTTACCAATGGAATACGAATGGGAAGAATACGAAAAAACTGCCCTGGAAATTTTAAAATTAGTTGGATTGGAACATAAGAAGAATGCATTTTCAAATATACTCAGTGGTGGAGAAAAACAGAGGTTGATATTGGGAAGGCAAATAGCCAAAATGTACGAGACTGGAGAAGGAGTTTTATTGTTGGACGAACCTGCTACAATGTCATGTCCTGCTTCAAAACAAGCGCTCTTAGATGTTTTAAAGAACATTAACGAAAAATTAAACATAACAATAATAATAACATCCCATCTTCCTGAAATTCACAAATACCTGTGCCATAGGTGCATCCTTATAGAAGATGGAAAAATAAAGATGGAAGGAGCTCCTGAAGAAGTTGTAAATGAATTCTTAAAAGATTTAAAAGAACCGTACTTTAGAAAAACAACACCATCTGACAACAGTATAATTGAAGTAAAGGATGTTTCAAAGAGATACTTTGTTGTTCGAGGTGGAGAAACACTCAATATGAAGAATGTATCATTCGATGTTAAAGAAAAGGAGATTTTATCAATTATTGGTCCTAGCGGTACAGGTAAATCCGTCCTTTTAAGACTTCTTGCAGGAGTTGAGCTCCCAGATAGTGGTGCTGTAAAAATAGAAGGAATCGATTTAAGTGATTACGGCTGGGAAAGGATAAATTTAAGAAGAAAGATAGGTGTAATGCATCAGGAATTTTCGTTAACTCCTTATTTAACACTTGAGGAAATTTTAAAGTATAGGTTGGGAATAAAAGGTGAAAAGGCATTGGCAAATGCAAAATTAAAATCCAAAGAGTTAGGACTGTCTCCAAAAGTTGTAGATGGACTCTACCAGTTAATAGACCTACCAGAACCTGAGATGAAAAACAAGCTGGAAAAATTGGGAGTTAGTGAGGACGTTATTAAGTATTTATTCCCTGCAGTTGCTGAAGAATTGAACTCAAAAGAGATATTGAGTGCACTGGATTTAGATGAAAGCGTTCTGAAAAAAACACCAAGAGAACTAAGTGGCGGAGAAAAAGTAAGAGCCGCAATTGCTTTACAGCTGGTATCAAAACCAAAAATTCTTTTATTGGATGAGCCATTTGGAGACTTGGACCCTGTAACCTTAAGGGATGTTTCAAACTACCTTAAAAAAATAAACGATGAGTTAGGAACTACCATTGTTTTAATAAGTCACCATGTAGAATTGATTAAGGAGATAAGCGATAGGGCGGTATTGATTGACGAAGGGAAAATAATTGCACAGGGAGCTCCTGAAGAAGTGTGTGAATTATTTATCGAGAGAAGTAATTCAAAATTCCTCAACAATAAAACAATTAAAAATATTAAATAATTTATTCTTTTTTATTTTCGAGCTCTTGAATTCACAGAACGGTCATATATCCTATCTGCGATTTTATAGAACACTATGCCGAAAAAAACACCAGTGAAGATGCCACCTAAAACATCGTGTGGGTAGTGAGCTCCAACATAAATCCTACTAAATGCTACGGTAAATGCCCATAATAGAAAAATAATTGAAATCATGTATTGGTATTTTTTTTCAATATTTACTTTTTTAAAACTCATGTTTAATATTGTCCAAAGTCCAAACGCTAGCGACGTATGCCCACTTGGAAAGGAAGGCTCATTTTCCATAGGAACTAATACAGTAAGGTTGTTGAGGACATAATAGGGCCTAGGTTCGTTTATACCATATTTTAAAGCATAAACTATCAGAGATAGAAGAAAAATAGAAATTACAGCTTTATAAAAGAGCTCCCTATTTTTTAGAAAAAGTGCCCCAATTGTTAAAAAAACTACAAGATACGTTGTTTCAGAAATAAATACCATAAAATCGTTAAAAAAATTACTGTTGAATCCTGAGTTTATTAAATAAAATAAACTGATATCTGCCTGCATGACCGTTTCCAATACCATTTAATCACCAAAAATAGTGCTTTGATAATAAAATAATCTTATACTTTTAAATTTTTATAGATACTTAACAGTCACAAACTTATTAGAATTCAAAAAGAAATTAAATATTTAACTATATGCTCAAAACACTAAACACTAAAAAGACCTACATGAGAAGATTTCCTAACGCCAGTACGATTAAAATACCCATAAATCCCAGATGTGCCGAATATATTCCAGTATTTTGGAACTGAGTTTTTAGTATATTACATATAGTTCCACATATCGTTAATGGCGTTATTATTTGAAGTGCAATTGCCGCATAAAATATAATACTGCTGTCCATATACAAAGAAGCCAGTGTAAATAAGAAAGCCAGCATAAGAGTTGCAAAGTGGGGCATCAATCTCATTCCAGTCATTCTAAATGTGGCAAATCCCGAGAGCATACTCCCAAAAATTACCGAGAGTGAAATAAGAGTTATAATTTCATTCATAGCTACCACCGATTAAGAATAATAAAAATTTAAAATTTAAAGCCATACTGGCCTTACGTTTGGTTTTGATAAATAGTTGAAGAAAGTTGGAGCTCCTGCAATTTCAAAGCCTTCTTCAAGATTTTTCTCAGATATTCCTCTGAATTTAGCACTCAATTCACAGACATAAACCTTTATGCCATTATTTAGGGCCATTTTTACCAGATCGGATAATTTTGGAAAGTCAGGATGTTTAACTTTGCTGCATTCTCCCTTCATAGCCAAGCTTGCACCATCAAGCATCAAGAATATAGTTGGTTTTAACTTCATCTTACTTGCAACATCTGCCATCATAAATGTGGAATATGCCTTCTCTGCATTTCCAGTTCCTGTGGTGTTTATTATAAATATCTCATCAATATTTACAGATACTGCCCCTTCTTCTTTTTTCTCGCCTTTTTTAATCAATATTTTATAGCTCCCATTTCCAAGGTCTTCAACAGACAGAACATCATGTCCTGTACTTTTTAATCCTTCTGTTAAATCAGTTAATGCGTTTTTCCCTGCAGTTATTTCCAAAATTTCCCCAACTTCCATGCCATCCAGAACCTCAGTAACCATCATAATAGGTCCTGGACATGTAGCACCAACTACGTTGATAGATTTACTTGCGGATATTTCGCCAACATGGACTTTTACATTGTTGCCTTCAACTTCCATTTTATATCCCATTTTCTTTATTAGGTTTTCCAGATCTTTTATTTGTTCTTCACCGTCGGTTTCAACAATTAAAAGACCATCTTTCATTTTCTCCAAAACCCTCTCAACTAATAGAGATGGGCTTCTTAGAGATTTTACGGATATTTCTCTTATCAATTTATCCCCCCAAGCATAGGTAGGTATATTCAATTATTATTTCATAAGTTCTTCTTTTAAAGCTTCTTTTGTTGGAGCTCCTACGAATTTAACTTCCCCATCAATTACTATTGTAGGTACCGCCATTATTCCATATTTTGCAGCCTTTTCTGGATTTTCCATTACATTTACATGTTCAACTTCAACCCCTTCAACTTCACCTGCAACCTCTTCAACAACCCTCTTTGCAGCAGGACAATGTGGGCACATTGGAGATGTAAATACTTCTACTTTAACCATTTTTATCACCCGCCATAAAAATTAAAATATATTTGTAAATTGTATAGTTGTTCGCGAATTTTTTGCAATATTGATAATCCTTTATGAAATTTCAAATAGTAATTATTCTCCCTTAATTTAATTGTAGTTTTCATTAACTTATAACGCGAACTACTATATTTATCCCCAAATTTCTTTGAAGTGTTCTAAAGCTTCAATAACATTTTCTAAATCGCTTAATGGGAACGCAAATACCAATTCTCCATCCTTTATTTCCGCATACTTTCTTGAACCGTTACAGCCCAGTGTAGCATTTGCAACCCCTCTAGTTTTAACTGCAGCTACTGCATCTGCACATAAGGACTGAATTCCTGAAAAGTCTGCCTGGAATCTTCCACCATCCTTGTACAATAAAGCCTGAGTTAATCTTAACCCTTGTTTTGGAGTACAGGTAAGTACAATTGAATCTGGTTCAAAATCTGCATCATTTAATGGTGCATATACACTAGCATACATAGCTTCTTTAACTCTTGGAATAGCTCCTACTGTCTTTACAGCCCCTTCTTCTGTAGCAAAGTTTCCTAATTTATGGTATAATTTACCTGTTTTAAGTGGTTCTGGAGCATCCTGGAGAACTCCTATTGCGTAAGCTCCCCCTTTACATGCCTGTTTATCCAGTGAAGCATAGAATTTTTTACCTTCTTTTCTCGCAATTTGTATCATTTCACAGTGCCTTTTTGCTTCATCAATTTCTGCATATCCTTCAGGAATTTCATCTTTTGATTTTACTAATTTTACTGCTGTAGCAGGATACTCTAAACCTAAGAGCTCCTGTAATTTTGCACCATATTCTTTTATATTTTGTACATCCATTTTACCACCTCAATTATATAATCATATATAGTCTCCTGGGATATTAGTTAGTGTGCGTGTGTGTATTGTCAATACACAATTATAAGCAACCATCAACTATATAAATCTTTCTATTTGTGTATATAGACTACACACCCCCTTTGACAATACCATTCTGACAATACCATTATATGTACTATAATTTATTAAAATGCATGAATAAATAGCTTTCGATATATTTTTTTGGGTGATAACTTGAAAATTGAGCAGAATTTAGAGTTTGAAGGTAGTTCTCCGCCAGGCTCAAAGATAGTCTTGAGGAATGATATCTGCGATAGATTAGAAAATATTGTAAAGGACCTAAAGGTTATTAAGCACTGTATAGGATGTGAAGGATTAGATCTAAATAATAAAGATCCCCACCATCATCCCACAATAGAATTAACTCAAGAGTGTAACCACGACTGTATATTTTGCTATTCCAAATTAACAAATGTAAAACCCGGAATATATGGCGACTTAAGTAAATACAGGGCAGTTACAATAAGCCAGTATGGAGAGCCTTTGTTGTATGCAGAAAAAGTAAAAAAAGCCATAAAATATGTTAAATCTTTAGGATTAAGATGTGATTTACAGACAAATGGAGTAAATCTTAATGAAGATTTATTAAAAGAGTTTAAAGAACTTGGTCTTGATTTAATCATGATAAGTTTAAGTGCTTCAAAACCTGAAACCCATGAAAAATTAACAGGTTCAGATACCTTTGATAAAGTTCTTGAAAACATCAAATTATCGTCAAAATACTTTCACACCATTGTAAGAAGTATATACATACCAAATTTCAACGAAGAAGAACTTATAAATCTTGGAAAAATCTTAAATGATTTTGGAGTTAAAGAAATGATGATACACCAACTTGTCGTACATGAGAAAAACCTTGAAAATTTAAAAAATATAGGGAATCTTGAAAAAACCGGGCGCATCAAGGATCTTTTGCTTCTGGTGGATGAAATAAAAAAGAACGCCCCTAATATGAATGTTACAATAAAAGGATGTTTGTTGGTTTATCTAAAAAATATGGATGGATTTATATTAAACTCAATAACCTCAGATTGTTTTTCAGATATTCCTATCATAAAAAGAGAATACCATCCTTTGAAGTTTTAAGAAACTTTAAATGACATTTAAGAACCTCGGTGATTTTAAAAAATATTTGGTGATTGTATGACTAACGTTCTTGCAATAGGTGGATACGATCCAACTGGAGGTGCTGGAATAGTTGCAGATGCAAAAACAATAAAAGTTCTTGAATGCAATCCACTAACCATCATTACCTCCATCATTCCTCAAAACAGTTTAAAAGTATACAATAAAACAGACCTGCCAAGGGACGAAATTAAGAATCAGTTGGATGCCATTTTTGAAGATTTTGAAGTTTCTATTGTAAAAACTGGAGTATTAACCAAAGATTCCATTGATTTGATTTTAGAATTTCAAAAAAAATATGGTTTCAAGGTAGTATGTGATCCAGTTATTAAATCAACTACAAACTATGAATTTGTAGATAATGAATTAATGGATAAATATTTAGAATTATTCAAAAAATCGTATTTAATAACTCCAAACAAAGAAGAATATGAATATATAATGAAATTTATTAAAGATAAGGATCTAAATGATTTTAAAGAAACTCATGTTCTAGTTACTGGGGTAAAGGACAGGCTCCAAAAATTCGATGGTAAAGAGATATTTGCTATCCAAGCTAAAAAGATAGAAAAGGAAGTCCATGGAACTGGCTGTGTTTTTTCTTCAGCTATTGCTTCTTTTCTTTCAAAAGGATGTACTCTTACAGATTCAATTAAAGAAGCCAAAAAATTGGTTTTATCTTCTGTTATTTATGCAGAAAAGACCAAATATGGATACAACTCAAATCCAACCTATATAAACAAGAAAAAAGTAATAGACAATATCAACTATGCAGTATATTTATTAAAAAAGATGGATTTTTCACTTGTTCCAGAAGTTGGATCCAATATTGCCGAAAGCTTGGTTTTACCTGACAACTACCATGATGTAGCTGCATTAACCGGTAGAATAATAAGGAACAAGTTAGGAGGTTTTTATATAGTTGGAGATGTTGAATTTGGGGCTTCTGAACATATTGCAAAGATAATATTGGCAGCTAACCAGTTTAATCCAAAAATAAGGGCCTGTATGAACATAAAATATGATGATGTACTTGTAAAAAAATTGGAAGAAGGGGAGCTCGGGTTTAAAGTATCTTCATTTAATCGAAAAGATGAACCACCAATGGTTTCATCAATGGAGTGGGGTACTAAAACAGCGTTTACCAACTATATTCTAAACAACGATTTAGATCCTGCCAAAGAAGAAGTAAAGTTGGACATAGTATATGATAGGGGAGGGGATGGAAAAGAACCTATGATAAGAGTACTTGGATACGATGCAGTAGATGTAATTAAAAAGGTACAAAAAATAGAAGAATACATACTAACTAATAGCGGATTTTAAATCCCGTATGTGCTTAATCTTTATGTATAAAGCCTTGATCTTACATTTTCCTTGTTTTACTTTTGAAAACATTCATTTTTAACATATTCCGCAAGAAGTCCCTTCCGTTCTACAAATCTTTCGAATTTGTAAAATCACCAACTAATAATTTATGAATCGGCAAAAATCTTTGATTTGCTTCGACAGCGAATCCTTTGGATTCGCTTCGATTGCTCGGAAATGCAGGCAAATATTTATAAATAGTGGGTGATAAGATACTATTTATAAGTAATCAAATCGTGATGCGATGATGATGGAGACTTATAAGTTCAGGATTCCCGACAAAACTCGAAGAGTTTTGTGGGTCAGAAAATCCGAAGGATTTTCTTCGATACCCTTCCAAGAGTATCCAAGAAACATATAATAGTGGAGCACCTGAAAATTTGTAGATATATCTGCATTATCTTTTGGATGCCATAAGGAAAAATCCAAAACTAAACAAAATGGACGCTCAAAAACTGATAACCCAATAAAAAAGAAAATCCTGAACTTAAAAAAGTCCATTCCAAAGTCCTTCAAATGGTGAATAACAAGCTTTAGGAACCTCAAAGCATTAGGTGTATTAAAAAAGAACGGTTATAAGGTAGGTAAATTAAGGTTCAAATCATCAAGAACCACCACAAAACATTAGAATACAATCAATCTGCCTTTAAGATTGATTACGAAAATAAAGACCCATACTATCTAAAACGGAGAATTCCTATAAAACTACACAGGAATATCAAAGGAAAGGTTAAAGGCGTAATTATAAAAAAGAACAAACCAATAAATGGTTTGCCTTCAACCCCGTCCGCAAGGCGAGATAATTCATAGTTTAGCTTCATTGAAATTAAGCTAAAGTATATTAATTATATTTACTCCTTATAGTATGGTACTATTTAATATACAACTTATAAGGTGGTTTTATTGGCAAATATATTCGTAAAAAAATTGGACAAAATACCTGTAGAAGAAGCTCCAGTCGAAATTGTAGAAAGGAAAGGGTTGGGACATCCAGACAGCATTTGTGATGGTATAGCTGAAAGTGTAAGTGTTGCATTATGTGAAATGTACAAGGAAAAAATGGGGGTAGTTCTGCATCACAACACAGACCAAGTTGAACTTGTTGGAGGCTATGCATACCCAGAGTTAGGTGGAGGACACCTTGTAAGTCCGATTTATATATTACTCTCTGGAAGGGCCACAATGGAAGTTGTGGACAAAGAAAACGATAGGGTAATAAAGTTACCAGTTGGCACAACTGCAGTAAATGCTGCAAGAGAGTACTTGAAAAAAATCTTGAGGAATGCGGACTTAGATAAGGATATAATAGTTGACTGTAGAATAGGGCAAGGTTCCGTTGACTTAGTAGAAGTATTTGACAGGCAGAAAGAAGCAATACCTCTCGCAAACGACACTTCATTTGGTGTAGGTTACGCACCGCTTAGTACAACTGAAAGATTGGTTTTAGAAACTGAAAGATTGTTAAACAGCCCAGAGTTAAAAAAAGAAATTCCTGCCGTAGGAGAAGATATTAAAGTTATGGGTTTAAGAGAAGGTAAAAAAATAACATTAACAATAGCTCTGGCAGTAGTAGGGAAATATGTAAACTCCTATGAAGAATATGAAGAAGTAAAAGAAAAGGCTAAGAAAAAAGTTGAAGAACTTGCAAATAAAATTGTAGATGGCTATGAAGTTGAAGTATGCGTAAACACAGCAGATGATGAAGAATCCATATTCTTAACCGTTACAGGAACTTCAGCTGAAATGGGAGACGATGGTTCCGTAGGAAGAGGAAACAGGGCAAATGGATTAATTACACCATTTAGACCTATGAGTATGGAAGCTACAAGCGGTAAAAACCCAATAAATCACATTGGTAAAATATACAATATATTGGCAAACTTCATTGCAAACGATGTTGCTGAATTAGAAGGAGTTAAAGAATGCTATATTAGAATACTAAGCCAGATAGGTAAACCTATAGACCAGCCAAAAATCCTTGACATTGAACTAATCACAGAAGAAGGATATGATATAAAGGATATCGAACCAAAAGCAAAAGAAATAGCTCAAAACTGGCTCAACAATATAGGAAAAGTAACTGAAATGATAATGGAAGGTAAGGTAACCACCTTCTAATTATTTGATACATTTTTTAGATTTATTTATTCTTTTCTTTTATTCTTTTCTTTTTTCGTTTTTTATGAATTTATCCACAATATCGACTACCTCTAGTATATTATCTACTTTAATATCTGCTACTTCAAGGGCTTTTTTTGATACATTTCCATTTTGAAGAGTAACTATTGAAAGATCACTTTCAACCATTGCAGGGACATCATTCGAAGCATCCCCTATCATTACAACCTTATAGCCTTCCTTTTTTAAGTTCAGAACTAGATCCTTTTTTAATTCGTGATGTGCCTCAGGCATTATATATTTTTTATTAATCCCCACCAATTCACTTATTCTCTCAATAAAGTTTTTACTATCTCCTGAGGCAACAAAGACTTTGACGCCCATTTCTTTTAATCTTCTAACGGTTTCTGGGACCTCTGGGAATATACAACCTCCTGTAGCTACGGTATATTCTACCTGCCCATTTAAAGTATCTGCTATCACTGCAGAACCATATCCGGTTTGTATCTCAAATCTTTTCATCACATTTAGTGGATCTTGGAGCTCTTTTATTTTTGTAGTTTTATCCTTGAATACTCCGTTTCTATCTATTGGAGGGTTACAGTAAGACACTCCCCAATCTACTTTACTCAAAAAATCCGATATTAACGTATCAGGGTCCTGATTTTCTATAATTTCAGGAAGACCTTCTTTTATAATAATCAGAGCTCTTCCTTTTTTCTCATCTACAATATCCACGGTCTGACAGTTACATATGAATTTTTGAGAATTTATATCTTTTATTATTCTCCTAATACTAATAAGGGTTCCTGATGAGTCAAACACAGCTGCAACTTTCATAATACCCCTCAAATTGGATCTTTCTAAGTATTATATATGGTGTTTTACTAAATATATAGCGTTCTACATTATTAATTAAATGAAAATCTAACGATTTTACATCCCACCTTACACTTCATTAGGTGATTGAATGAAAATCCTTCGGATTTGAATAAAAATCTATACAAGATTTTTATAACTCGAAATTATAGATTTCGATTTCATAGCTTCTCGAGGTCGAGACAAATCCGAAGGATTTGCTTCGACGTTCAGGTGATATCATGAGTAATAAACAATTAAAAATAGCAATTATTGGGCCTGAGAACTCGGGCAAATCCTCATTGATAAACTTAATTTTTGGAAAATACATTTCAGAAGTTTCAGAAATTGGAGGTACGACGAAGAGGCCAATAAAAAAATTTTGGGGAAAAATAAAAATAGGTCGGCAGAAAAAAGAACCACAATTTGCAGACGTTGTTTTTGTAGATTTAGGCGGTTTATACTCCTCTGACGAAAAAAAATCCCCAATTATGGTTGGCAGCGTACTTCAGAAAACCTATGAAGAAATAGAAGACGCTGATATGATAATACATATAATAGACGGGGAAAAGGGACTATCAAAAAGCTTTGAAAAACTGCATCACCTATTGAAATACCGATATCGAAAATTTATTATAGTAGTTATCAACAAATGTGACTTAATTGACGATATAAATAGAGAATCCCTAAAGAAATATGTTGAAAGTAGGTTGCAAAATAGGGTATTTTTAACATCCGCTACCACCTACGAGGGAGTGGATATACTAATCAATGCTATTTTAGATATAATAAAAAGGTGATTAGGGTGTTAAATAAGATAAAAAAGATTTTTGGAGGTAAGGACTCACTAAAAACTAGTGGTCCGGTACCTATTGAAGAATACGTTGAAATTCCTGTAAAAGTCTATGACGATACCAATACAATAAAAATAAAAGTCTGCGATCTTGAAGACCTCAGGGATGTCACAGACATAGCAATAATGTTAGAAGCAGGGTATTTGGTTATTGCAAACACCATAAACTTGGAAAGAGATCTAGACGATGATTATGTGAAGATACTTACATGTTTAAAAAATAAAGTCGCAACAAATGGCGGAAAAATAGTTAGATTGTGTGACAACAAGATAATGGTGGTCCCAAATAACACAGTAATTGAAAAATTAGTTAAGGAAGATGAAAAAGTAAAAAAGATTCCTTCAAAACACAATACTGAAATTAAATAATGATAGATTCGAAAAAAAGTTTAATCAATAAAAACAGGGATTTTCAATGGATAAAAATGAAGATATTCACATAATGGAAGCTCTTGGTAAAACAAGGGTTGTCGTGAAAAACGGTGAAGTTGTTGAAGTTGGAGAGCCTGTAATAAAATACTGCCCATTGTTTGCAAAGCATAGAGGAATAACGGAAATAACTAAAGAAAGCATCAAAAAGAACATAGAATTTAGGATAAAGGATTTTGGGTTATTTACTGAAAACAGAGTAGTTGAAGTTGAAGATTGCATAGTGGGATTTGGAACTTCAGAAATATTTATGACGTCCCTTAAAAATAAATTACTTGATGCCGTTGTAGTAGTATCAGATTGTGCTGGAACTGTAATAACGAACAATCCAAAACTGGTTCAAGGGCTCTGTGGGAGAATTTCAGGAATAGTTAAAACCACACCAATCCCCAAGGTTATTGAAAAAATAGAAAATGCCGGAGGAGTCGTGCTTAACAAAGAAACTGCTGAAATCAATCAATACGAAGGGGCTAAAAGGGCCATAGAGCTAGGATACAAAAGAATCGGTGTGACCATATCCAACTTAGAAGAATCAGAAAAAATTAAAGAACTAGAAAATGAACATGTGAAAATAGTTGTTTTTGGAGTACACACTACCGGGAGTGAGAGCTCTGAAGTTAAGAAATACTTGAAATATTTTGATTTGATTACTGCCTGTGCATCCAAGGAAGTAGCTGAAGGTATTAAAGAACATGTTAGAGCTCAGGCTGGGAGCTCGGTGCCGATATTTGCATTAACCCAAACTGGAAAAGAACTAATTTTAGAAAGAATGAAAGAAGTAGACAAACCTATTTTAGTAACCACTAATAACAATTTACCCTATTTCAAAGACCGCCCCGAATAAATTATAATTAATCTTTTCTTTCCATATATACACCAATATCAATATCTGTTTTTTTATTCATCACTGTGATTTTATATGAGGTGAAAATTTGTTTGCAGTTTTAAAACTCGGCGGTAGTATTTTATGCGATAAAAACATGCCTTTTTCTATAAAATGGGATAATTTAGAAAGAATTTCAATGGAAATCAAAAATGCAATGGAACACTACAAAGAAAATGGAAAAGATTTAAAACTTATTATCATCCATGGGGGCGGTTCTTTTGGACATCCTGTGGCAAAAAAATATAAAAAAGAACATGGATTCGAAAACATGGACCATGGATTCTGGGAAATTCAAAAATCAATGAGGAGATTCAACAACATAGTAATTGACACACTTCAAGACTACGAGGTCCCTGCAGTTTCAATACAGCCTTCATCATTTATAGCTTTCAACAGTACCGACGATTCTAACCTACACTTTGACACTTTTGCAATTGAAGGTATGTTAAAAAGAGGTTTAGTCCCAGTAATCCATGGAGATATTGTAATTGATGAAAATAACGAAAATTTCAAAATATTTTCAGGAGATCATGCTTTGCCATACTTAACAAAAAAATTAAACCCTGATTTAAGTCTTCACGCCTCAGATGTAGATGGAGTACTTGATTCAAATTTAAAGGTTATTGAAAGAATAAACTCAGAAAACATCAACGAAGTTTTAAAGTTTCTAAAACCATCTGATAAAAACGATGTAACCGGCGGAATGTACTTAAAAGTTATGGAATCCTATAACCTGGGCATAAAAACCGTAATATTCAATGGAAACAAAAAAGGAAATATATATGATGCCCTTCTGAAAAGAGTTAAAGGCACATTCATTAACTAATTTCATTAACTAACTGGCTAAAAAATTAAAAAATTATTTTCTTTTCTTTACCTTTACAAAATCCCCTAAAGTAAATTCCTGTTCTGAAGAGCCTGCACTATATTCCTGCTCACCTTCTTCGTAGAGGTTGATGTTTAACTCTTTTTCAAGACGTTTTACATATTTTTCTTCTGGTTCAAGTTCATTTCTCTCAATTTTATGGAGTGTAGATTCTTTAATGCCTATTTTTCTAGCTAAATCTTCCAATTTCATTCCTTTTTTCTCTCTAGCTTCCTTTATAATAGTGCCGTAATCTTCAACAATGATTTTCAAATTATCGAATATATCTCTTGTAGGCCTTCTTCTTACGGTCTTTTTATTATTTTGGGGCATTTTAGTTCCTACAGCCCTAGGTTTTCTCGAGTAACTTTTTGGAGCAATTCCAAATTTCGCACATTCTTCGCAAACCTGCATTTCTGCTCCTTCAATTCTTACGTGTAATAAGTTTTTAACTTCCTTTCCACAGAGCTCACATAACATAAATCCACCTATTACCATTAGATTATAAAAATATTATATTAAAACATATATTTATTGAAACTTTAATTACTACACTTACTTAATAATATCTATTAAATTAGTATTTGTAATAACCTAATTAAATATATATAATTAGAGATATATTATGTACTTTATATATTATAATTAATTATCATCATCCTATCGTACCTATTATGGAGGTATTATTTATGAACTACCCTGACGAATACGACGATGTAAATGAGAAAAAGGAAATGGACTTAAATGAATTAGAGAATTTTAAAGAAAAAACCTACATAGCTGAATTGGAGAGTAAATTACTTAGGTTAGAGCTTGAAAATAAGGACTTAAGCAGAGAAAATACACAGTTGAAAAAAGAAAACGAAATACTGAAACGAGAGCTCGATAAATTAAGAATTCCACCATTAATACTTGGAACAGTTATCGATAAAATAAGCGACAGAAAGGTCGTTGTAAAAAGTTCAACAGGACCTAATTTCTTAGTTAACGTATCACAGTTTGTAAACCCTGATGATATAGTTCCGGGAACAAGGATCTGTTTAAATCAGCAGACTTTAGCGGTAGTTGATGTGTTACCTAAAGAAAAAGATTACAGAGCTCTGGCCATGGAAGTTGATGAGAAGCCAGACGTAACATTTGAAGATATTGGGGGCTTAAAAGAACAAATCCAGGAAGTTAAGGAAGTTGTTGAGTTACCACTGAAAAAACCTGAATTGTTTGAAAAAGTAGGTATTGACCCTCCAAAAGGTATTTTATTATACGGACCTCCAGGAACCGGTAAAACCTTACTTGCAAAGGCTGTAGCACATGAAACCAACGCAGCATTTATAAAGGTTGTAGGTTCAGAGCTCGTTAAAAAATTCATTGGTGAAGGTGCCAAATTAGTAAGAGATGTATTTAAATTGGCTAAGGAAAAAGCTCCATGTATCGTATTCATCGATGAAATAGACGCAGTGGCAAGCAAAAGAACAGAGTCATTAACCGGCGGAGATAGAGAAGTACAGAGAACATTAATGCAACTACTTGCTGAAATGGATGGATTCGATGCAAGAGGGGATGTAAAAGTCATTGCAGCAACTAACAGATTGGATATATTGGATCCAGCGATATTAAGGCCTGGAAGATTTGACAGAATCATAGATATTCCTGCACCTGATGAAAAAGGTAGATTAGAAATATTAAAGATACACACTGAAAGGATGAACTTAAAAGATATGGACTTAAGTGATGTCGCCAAATTGACCGAAGGTTGTGTTGGTGCAGACTTAAAGGCAATATGTACAGAAGCCGGTATGTTTGCAATAAGGGAAGAAAGAGACTATGTAACAATGCAGGACTTCGAAAGGGCCATAGAAAAGGTAACTGGTAAAACAGGTAAAATAAACATGACCACTCCACATTTATCTGTAATGTATGGATAAATGCAACATATAAATTTAAATAATCTCTTTTTTAATTCTTTTAATTATATACGTATTATTTTATTATGTTAAATTTACCTAAAAAGGCGATATAATGAAAATCGGAATTGTTGGGGCCGGGTTAGGCGGTTTGTTATCTGGTGCACTGTTATCAAAATATCACGATGTTACCATCTATGAAAAACTACCGTTTCCAGGTGGGAGATTTACAAACATATGTTATAAAGATTATCAGCTTACAACAGGAGCTCTGCACATGATACCCCATGGAAACGATGGCTATTTAGCCCAATTACTTAGAAAAGCCGGCTGCAATGTTAAAATTATTAATTCAAATCCGGATGGAATGTTTAGGGTAAACGGAAGAAATTATTTATTCAACGAGCTCTTTAATACCGTTGGAATGAAGGATAAATTAAAAGGCTTAAAAATGGTGGCTAATTTAAAATTGGGTAGAATTGATAAACAAATGTCCTTCGGGGAGTTTTTAGAGGATATAGATTTAGCCATTAAAGTTGGAAACTCATTTACTGGTTGGGCCCTGAGTTTAAATGCATACGATACTCCAATGGATGAAATTTTAGAAATTGCAAAAAATTACTATAAGTTTGGAGGTCCTGGAATACCAATAGGCGGTTGTAAAGGGGTTATTGACAGTCTTATAGAAGTGATCAATAAAAATGGCGGAAAGATAGTAACAAACTATACCGTTGATAGGATAGAATTGGATGACGATAAAGGATACATAAACTCAGAAAACGAGTTTGACGTTGTAATCAGCAACTTATCTCCAAAACTAACTCAGGAAATTAGCAACATTAATTTTATGAAAAAAGAACCAAAACCGTCAAAAGGTATTAAGGTAAGCATTGGAAGTAAAAAAGGAATTATAGAGCACAATGGAGTTTTATTTACTGTAGATAGTGAACGAGTAAATGGTTTAAACCAGCCTTCAAACGTGGATAGAAGTTTAGCAAAAGAAGGATATCATTTAGTTATGGTACATGCCACCCAGCTAAGAAACAACACTAAAAAAGAAATTGATATTGTGCTGGATGATATTGAGGACCTATTTAATGAAATTGATTATGAAATTTTACATATTCAAAGCTATATGGACAACTGGCCTGTCAATCATGCATCAAATGGAACTGACTTGGACCCTATTGTAAACGATAGATTATATCTAGTTGGTGATGGTGTCAAAGGAAAAGGCGGTATTGAGGTTGAAGGCGTGGCCCTAAGCGTTATGAAGGTTATGAACCAATTTAATATTAATATTTAAAATTTCTCTACAATTTTCATAACTTTTTTGAATACTTCATTGTCGTCAGGCAGTTCAAATAATGGCTTTCCTACTAGATCATACTTTGATATTTCTTCGTTGTATGGTAGCTTTCCAACCAAATTGAGTCCCAACACTGTGGCGTTTTCTTCAACTATATTTTCATTTTCTTCATTAACCTTGTTTGCAACCACGTATATGTCTTTAAATTTTATGTCGAGTTCATCTGCAAGTTTTTTTATCCTCTTTGCAGTTCCCAGTCCTCTTTTAGACGCATCAGTGACCACTACCATTTTATCTACATTTTGAGTGGTTCTTCTACTGAGATGTTCCAATCCAGCCTCAGTATCTATAACCACATACTCGTAAGATTTTGCAAGACTATCAATTATCTGCCTTAACCAGTTATTTACACTACAGTAACAACCACTTCCCTCTGGTCTTCCCATAACCAATAAATCATAGTTTTCTGTTTCAACTATTATTTCATAGACTTTTCCTAGTAAATAATCTTGTTTTGAAATTCCAGGGGATAATTTATCCTCTTCCACAAGTTTTTTTAGCTCTTCTCTTATATCTCCTATTGTCTTTTCGACTTCAACACCTAATGTTTCAGGAAGATTTGAGTCAGGATCTGCATCAATAACCAATATACTATTTGTCTTTTTCGATAATGCCTTTATTAGCAGGGTTGAGAACATCGTTTTTCCAGTTCCGCCTTTTCCACTTATAGCTATGATCTTGGTCAAATTACCACCCACTAAAAATAATATCACATACATTTATAAAGAGATATGTATTTTAATGATAACAACAATGTTAGTAGCATACTGTATATTGATGTATAGGTTGGAACAGTCTCATAATTATTTGATATCATAGCTTTAATAGGGAGTATTATGTATAAAAACATGTCTGAAGATGAGTTAATTGAACTTTTTAGGAGATATTTGGTATCTGAAAACTGGAAACATAGAGCAGAAGCTGCAAAAATGATAAGTTATATCAAAAACGGACAAAAAATCCACGAAATAAGTGATGATATCCTAAAGTTATCTGAAGATAACAACTTAGCAGTTAAATTGAATTTACTAACTTCATTAAAAACTATTATTACAAAATATCTTGTGGTAACAATAGATCTACTGATCTTAATTTATTTAGAGTGCCATTCAACCAATAGATCAATATCAGAATTTGCAAAGCGTATAATTGACTCATTAAATCCTGAAATAATAAACAGATGTGTAATAGATCTTACAAACAAACTATATTCAAGAGATCCCTTTGAGAGAGCTCATGGACTTATAGGATTGGCTTCCATCTCATTATTTACCCCAGATTATTTAAAAAATTCGCTACCTGAAATAGTAATGATCTCCATGAAGGATGAGTATGAACTTTTAGAACTAATTGCCATTGAGATACTTGAAGAATTTAAAAATATAAATGCACAAGTATTAAGAAAATTGTACTTTTTAGTAAAAAGGCCTAGTGAAAGCAATATATCCGATATATTTAATACCAAAAATGCCGAGGAAATGTCTAAATCCGTAGTATTCCTGTACTTTAAAAAATCCATTAAAAAAGAAGAGATAATAGAACTTATAAAGAACATAGATCATGGGGATAAATTAATTAAAGTCATGTCCATACTAACCATTGGAAGGCACTGTGACATACTTAAGGAGATATACAGTGAAAGTCCCGAAATAGTTATAGAACTTATGGACAAGGTTATTAAAAATCTCGAAAGTGATGGTTGGTCATTAAGAGCTGCGTCAATATTCTTGTTCAAAAACTTTATTCTTGAGTTGGGACCATTAATACATATAGACCGTAAGTATGTTAAAAAGTTATTTGACTCAATTACAAAAAACCTTAATGACAACTACATTGCAAGAGCTTACGCCCTCAAGGTATTGTATAATATCTACATTTCAAATCAAGAATTCAAAAACGAAGTAAAAAATATTGTCAATAGAATAGACTTGGCAAAAATAATAAGGGAACATCATCTATGTTACTACAAAGGAATGCCCCTAATACTTGAACTGAAGAGATATGAATGCCTATCTCCAGTACATCATCCCTACTTAAGAAAAAATGTCATGGAGTACTTTCAGAATCTAGATATCTTTGAACACTCCAAGATTCTAAGAGCTGCAAACGCCCTTATAATGAGTAACGATTGGTTGAATAGATATAAAGGGGCAAAAGAGTTAGGAAACTCGTTATATTCGCTCCCTTCATACATAAAATCCAACTATGAATTAATAAAAAAATTAATTAAAGATAGTGTATATTTGGTAAGAAACGTCGGGGTTTGGATCTTAAGAATAATAGTTCACAGAGGATACAAACCCCCCAAAAACATTATTATAAATACAGCGCACTATTGTGACGACTGGTACTGGGAAATTAGACTTGAATACGGTTTATTATACTATGATTTACTTAAAAAATATCCTGAAATCTTAGAAGATAAGGAAATAAGGGAAAAATTATTATCCGTCATAGCTACTAAATATTTAACCGATAGAAAAAGCACCATAAGAAAAATTTGTAAAGAATTATTGGAGTATTTCCCAGAATCAAAGGATTTGCAGAGTTATTTCGATGAAGGCATTTTTGAAAGATTTGAGATTCTTGAAAATGCCATAAAAAATCCAATACTAAGAAAGGCAGCTTTTATAAGGTTAAAAAAACTACTGAGAAAAGCAATTAATAAGAACGATACAGAAAAGATAGAGAATATTTTAAACTTCTTAGAACGAAACATGTATTTGGAGGATGTGCCATATTTAAAATCGTTCTATATTCTTGAAGAATTAATAATATTGAAAGAAAAAAATAATGAATTGGCTAAAAAACTAGTTCAAAGTATCAAAGAGAAATATCCAAAATTGCCAAAAGTAAAAGAAAAAGTACTAAAAATAGCATTAAACGAACTTATTGTTGTAATGAGAATATATGGACTTAGGGAATTATTAAGCCATATAAAAGAAGGATTTATAGTAAGTGATGAAATAATCGATATTGTAAAAGAATTAGCAATATATACCACAGTTAATCAGAGAATATTAGATTTATCCTTAAAAATATTGGAAAAAGTAGATGATATTGAAAGCAGAGCCATTTTAAAAGAGAAAAAAGAGTTAGAAGAATATCTGAAAAATAGATCATCAGACATAAAAGAAACGGACGATATAAACGATCCCGATTGGAAAAACGTGTACTACTCCATTACTTACTTATCATCAAAAGATCTTTTAGACTTTAATATCAATCCTGAAACCCGAGCAACTGATTTGGCAAAATTTCTTGAATCTAAACAGCATATTATACTAAACATAGTTATGATGGACATAATAATCGACAAAATAAATCATGAGGATAAGCATATTCTAAAAATAATAGATGAAAAACGAAGGTTTGTATTCAACACACTTCTTAAATTGATATTATTCAATGAATACCACCTCATGTCAACTAAAGCCTTGAAATTATTGATGACGATCATGATAAAAAGAGAACATTGGCTCATTAAATCAATTATTGATGGCCCAGATGATATAGATTATTTACCGTTAATTAAGAAGTTATTTGACTATGGAAATATATACATACAAATGGAAACACTTGATGCATTACAATATCTTTTAAAAAATAGAGAATATAAAATGGATCTAGACCTTGCAGAAAAAATTTTAGGATTGATAAAAAAAGATGAAAGATGGATCATCCTTAGGAAAGTTATGGGATTACTTTACGAGTGTTCACATACATGTTCTGTGGAAGTTATTAATAAAGTGGCTGAAGGTATAATAACATATTTAAAAAATAGTACTTTAGACGATGACTCAAAACTATATCTAATAAGATACTTTAAAAAAGATGACATTATTCAAAAGGTAGATAAAATTATATTGGAAGAGCTCGTAGAACTTAAAAACCATGAAAATCCATATATAAAATATGAGATTAACAACATGCTGCAAAAAATAAAAGAATAAATTATAATACAGATATATATTATTTTTTTACTATCTCTTCTAAAAAATACTTATATACTTTATATCCATCTTCTGAAAGTTCAGGGTGGAAAGCTATTGCCATATATTTACCTTCTTTAACACCCACTATATTTTCATCATCTTTTGCTATAATTTTAACATCATCACTTAATATTTCATCTACAAGAGGAGCTCTTATAAATACTGCATGGACCTTTTCCCCACAATCATTTAACTCAATTTCTTTTTCAAAACTTTCCCTTTGGCTTCCATATGCGTTCCTTTTTATAGTGATATTCATCAATTTTAACAAAGGCTGTTCCCTACCTGTTCCTTTTGAAAGTAAAACCATTCCTGCACAAGTTCCAAGTATTGGAATGTTTGAATTTCTTAGAGCTCCGATAAATCCATACTTCTCCATTAGTTTTCCCATGGTGGTACTCTCTCCACCAGGTATTACGAGGGCATCTATATCCTTCAAATCCTCAACAGTTCTAACTCTTTTAGGAATACAGTCTATTTTTTTTATAGCATCTTCGTGTTCCTCAATATCTCCTTGAATACCCAAAACTCCAATTATCTTCATAATTTCACCAATATATAAAATAATTATGATCCATATTAATATTATATTTATAATATTATTACTTATGATTATGTAATATTAACCATATATCTAAATCTATAAATATATTTTCCCAAAATAAAAAGTGCAGGGGAAGGGATTTGAACCCTCGAACCCCTATGGGACCGGATCTTAAGTCCGGCGCCTTTGACCAGGCTTGGCGACCCCTGCTCAGGTGCTTGCATCTATAAGTATTCAAAACTAATATATAAACTTTTCGGTTGAAAAAGATTATCAAATAAATATATGGTGAATATTACCAAATGTAGATCATACAATTGGCTTCATTACTAACCAATTGCTTTATAAGTAATAAACATTTTTTTACTTTCACCTCCAATAAAATCTATAAAGTTGGTTTCTAGGTAAAACCCATCTCAGATTACCCCATATCTCAAAAAACTATATACTGGCAACGAATAATATTGTTATTTAACAATATTCAAAACCTACGTTTAAATTATGAATCATACGAAATAATTTGTAAAAAAATATCCATAGTTATTGAACATAGGGATATACTGATCAAATATATAATACTACGTGGAAATATGAAAAACAATTTTTTAATAATATTGGGGATATTTGCAGTTCTAACTTTAACTTATTCAATTGCTTTTTCGATAGCAGAACATGTCAGTTTTTTAGATAGCTTGTATTGGACCATAATAACTATGACTACTATAGGTTATGGAGACATTACTCCAAAAACCACATATGGTAGGTTCTTAGCAATGGCAATAGCCTTAACAGGAATAGGGGTGTATTCAACTTTGGCAAGTTTGATGATAAATCACATCTTTGATATGAATATAGCAAAGTTTCAGGGGATACTATCTATGAAAAAGAAAGACCATATTGTTATAATAGGTTGGAATGAAGCAAGCAAGGAGTGTTTAGCTGAATTAAGGGCCAATAATATAAAAGACGATGTAGTTATAGTTTCAGAATCTCCTATTTACAACCACGACTATGTTGTTGGTGAATTAGACGACAAAGAGATTCTAAAAAAGGCAGGCATTGATAAGGCCAAGTATGTAATAATTTCTACAAATGATGATTCTAAGAGTATTTTAATTACTTTAGTTACGAGACAGTTAAATCCAAAAGCTACAATAATAGTAAAATGCATAAAGGATGATAATTTTGATCTGTTAAGACATTCTGGAGCTGATTTTGTTATTTTATCTGAAGGATTTGCCGGTAGGTTGTTGGCAAGCTCCATATTTGAGAGCTCAGTAGTTATGTTTTTTGAAGATACTAGTACATGCAAATATGGTAGTGACATTTTTGAAATTAAGTGGGAAAATGAAGATATGAAGTTTATTGATCTCTTTGTAAAACTAAAAAATGAGAAAAATTTAACCATTATTGGAATTTTAAGGGACGGGAAACTAACCACTAATCCGGACAGTAATTTTGTAGTAAAAAAAGGAGATGTGTTAGTAGTTATTGGTGTTCAAAAATAAATAATTATTGAGGGTATAATACCTAAAAAATTAAATAAAACGTTATAGATAAGATATATTTAGATAATTTGATATAAACTGTTAGGTGATATTTTGGCAACTACCGGATGGATTATTCTTGGAGGGGTGTTTTTAGCAGGTTTAATTTTAGGTTATATATTATTTGGAAGAAAAAAAGAAGTTGTTTATGTTAATCAAGGTGTGGCTCACCCTGTGGCAGGCCACAGATCTGTTGCAAGTCGTGGGACTGTTTATACAAATCATACCGGGGGGAGAGCATCTGGTTCAGGAGGAAGTGGATCTAATTTGTTAGGTACTGCTGCAGCGGTTACTGCTGGAGTTGCTGCAGGTAGCTTAATAGCTGATGCTGTTGAAGATATGGTTGATGGAGACATGCTTGAAAATGCTGGTGAAGTAATTGAAGATGTCACTGATTTTGTAGATGATGCTGTAGACAGTGTTGATGACATTTTTGAATAAAAATCAGCTATTTATATCCTTATTTTTATTTAATTTAATTTTTCAATAGAATTTCCATATAATATATTTTCTTTTTAACACCCTCTGTAAAGCTGAAGTTTATTAAAAATCCCATTCAAGAATTTCATCGAACACATAGTCAAAATCTTTATTGATAAACATTTCGAGCTCTTTTGGAGTTATCAATGGTTTATCGTAAAGAGAATAATCATCCATAACTATTCTTGGACAGGCACATACCACATAGGCATCCACTTTGTATATTAGATACTGGGGAGATATGTTGTTCAGAACAATAGGAATATAATTTATATCATTTTCCCTTAGGAGCTCTACAACCTTTTCAAATATCCTTATTCTACATTGACCTTTTTTAGTGGAGAGTATAACTCCAACTTTTTTTGGAGGATCGATTAAAAGTTTTGAAACTTTCCCAATTCTTTTTTTAATAAGTTTTTTTATCTCTTCGTCTGTTATTTGGGAAACCGCCCCAGTTAATGGATTGTATATTTTAACAGACTTTTTAAGTTTGTATGCTATCATCAGAGGATGAAACCTTCCAGTACCTACAAATAAGACATTATCCACATTTGCATTTTCAATATTTGCCCTACATCCTAAAATAACGACCGGATTAAACTTCTCCAAGGCTTTCTTAAATTGAATTGTAGTTGCCACAATAACTTCTCCATCCATGTCCTTTAATATTTCTTCAACATTTTTTACAATGTTTTCATCCTCTTTACTATAGTAAGCATGGACAAAAACCGTTGGAATCGATGGATTAACATATGGTAGAGGTTCATGCCCATAGTGAACAACCAAATCAGCTCCCAACATTTTTATCTCTTCATCGCATAAATCACATGCCCCAAAGCATGTTTCTCCCCATATGACAAGTTCTGCAGATACCTGCTTCTTTATTTTTTCGATTTCTTGTTCTACGGCTCTTTTTAAGCCTTCTGGTGCTTGAAATAAAACCAATCTCGCATTTCTGTTTTTTATCTCATCTATAACTCTTTCAGTTTCTAAATCCCACATATTACCACGTTACAATTATCTATTTAAATAACCATAATTATAGTGTTTTCACAAAACAACTAATTAACATCTATAACTTTAAATTATGGATATTCAGTTTTTTACATATTTAACTACGGATAAGTGTATCTTATTATGAAAACACTATATATACAAACATGCAAATAAAATATGTTGATTAATTGTTAAATATTAAAAATACATTAAAAATCTAAAAAGTAAAATATTTTATTAAATTGGCATTTATTTATGTTACATATTGTCAAATGATTATATTTTCTCCGAGCGAGCAGAAGGGATTGAAAATATTTTCAGTTTTCGAGATATTAATTTGGATGTGATATTATGACTCAAATGAGTGATGCTAAAAACGGAATAGTTACAAGAGAGATGGAATTTGTAGCAAACGAAGAAAGAATGGACATAGAAAAACTAAAAAAACTAATAGCTAAAGGTCATGTTGTTATTCCAAAAAACGTAAACAGAAACACAAAACCTGTTGGAATTGGTGATGGTTTAAGAACAAAGGTTAACGTAAACATAGGAACATCCCCAGATTATGTTGATATAGATATGGAACTTAAAAAAGTAGAAATTGCTGAAAAATATGGTGCAGATGCCATAATGGATTTGAGTACTGGAGGAGACTTAATAGAAATAAGAAAAAAAATTATGAAAAACACAAATCTGCCAATAGGTACTGTTCCAATATATGAAGTTGGAGTTGAAATGGGAAAGAAAGGTGGCAAAGTAGTAGATATGGATGAAGACCTAATATTCAAAGTTATTGAAAGGCAGGCGAAAGAAGGAGTAGACTTCATGACCCTTCACTGCGGAATTACAAAACAAAGCGTTGAGTCACTAACTAAAGACAAAAGAATAATGGGAGTAGTAAGTAGGGGAGGGGCATTCTTAACTGCCTACATACTTCACAATCAAAAGGAAAACCCGCTCTATGAAAACTTTGACTACCTCCTTGAAATACTGTATGAACACGATGTTACATTGAGTTTAGGGGATGGAATGAGACCAGGTTGTTTACCCGACAACACAGATAGGCCACAAATTCATGAGCTTATAGTATTAGGTGAATTGGTAGATAGATGTAGGGAAGCTGGAGTTCAGGTAATGGTCGAAGGTCCAGGACACGTCCCATTAAACAACATAGAGGCAAACATGAAAATACAAAAGACACTTTGTAAAAATGCACCATTCTATGTTTTAGGTCCAATTGTATCAGATTTAGCTCCAGGATACGACCATATAACATCTGCAATTGGTGGGGCAATTGCTGCATACAGTGGAGCCAACTTCCTATGTTATGTTACCCCGTCAGAACACGTTAGAATAATGAAAGAAGAAGATGTTAAAGAAGGTCTTGTTGCATCAAAAATAGCTGCACAAGCTGCAGATGTTGCTAGAGGAAACTCATTAGCGTGGGAAAAAGAAGTAGAAATGGCATATGCCAGAAAAAACCATGACTGGGAAAAACAGTTTGAATTAGCCATTGATAAAGAAAAACCTAAAAAAATGAGAGAAGAAATCCCTTCATCAGATGAAAAAGCATGTAGTATTTGCGGAAAGTACTGTGCTTTACTTATGGTAGAAGAGCTCGGAAAGAGATAAAATTATTATTTTTCTACTTCTTTTAATATATCATTAAATGGAATTGCACCTTCTCTTATTAGTTCTAATTTTCCATCCTTTCCTATTTTTACAATGGTAGATTGTTTTTTGTACTTACAGGATCCAGTATCGATGATTAAATCTACTTTTTCCATTAACTCTTTGCTAATACCATCCACAGATGTTGGAGCTCCTTCCCCACTTAAATTTGCACTTGTCGAAGTTAATGGAACTACTGCGAGCTCCCTTACAACTGCATTATCAGGAATTCTTATTCCAATGTAATCTTTAGCCACCACATCAGGTATGCCATTTACACCATTTTTCTTTTTTAAAATCAAAGTAATTGGACCAGGTAAAAACTTATCAATGATTTTTTGGGCTTTTTTATCTACATAGACATATTTTTCAATATCGCTTTTATCCTTAAGACTTACAGAAATTGGTTTATTTGTGTCTCTCTTTTTTATATCGTATATCTTCATTACAGCTTTTGAATCCAGTGCATTCGCACATAAACCATAGAGGGTATCGGTTCCACAGATTACAACTTTTCCATCCAATATCATTTTTTGAGCTTTTTTAATTTCTTCGATATGTTCTTCGAGCTCATTTTCGATTATCCTAATTGTTTTAGCCATAATCTCACAATTTTGTTTTCATACAATTCAACGAATTATTAAATCACTGCACACTTAAGGGCATCCTTACACGCGCAGGTTCTTTCCCCAAAATCATAATTCACAAATTCTTCAACAACCTTCAAAATCTTTTCTTCCATTTCCTTTATAGTTTCAAAAACTTCATCTACAGTTAATTTATTAGGCGATATTCCGGTACAGTGGTTTGAAATATTACATACTGAGGCATAACACATTTCAAGTTCTCTCGCCAGAACTACTTCAGGATATCCCGTCATTCCAACAATATGTCCCCAATTTCCATAAATTTCTATCTCTTTTTTTGTCTCGAATCTTGGCCCTTCGGTACAAACATAAACTCCTTCATGATACTCATATTTCCTGCGTTCAAATATATCCTTTAAAACTTTTGTTAATTCAGGGCAGTAGGGCTCTGAAACATCGATATGCACAACCTTCCCATCATCACCATCGTAAAATGTACACTCTCTCATCTTTGTAAACTCTAAAAAATCGTTAGGAATAAAAAAAGTTCCGGGTTTTATTTCTTTTCTTAATGAACCTACTGAATTTATAGCTAAGATTCTATCAACACCCAACTTTTTCAAGGTATAGATGTTTGCCCTATAGTTTATTTTATGGGGCGGGGTGTTATGCTTTAATCCATGCCTAAACAGTAAAACAACATCGTTATCTTTATCTATTAAAACCTTTGATTTTCCGTATTTAGTATGCACTATTTTCTCTTCCCCTTTTTTTAGGATAGAAGATACACCGGTTCCTCCAATAATCCCTATCAATCATATCACCCAATTTTAGGTAGTATTGTTAATATATAGTCGTTCTGCGATATGTTTCATAACCCATTTCTTCAAATGAATTTAAGGTATGATAACAAACATCTAATTTAAATTTGAGTTATGTTAAATGAAATCTAATTGCAGAATGACTATAGTTGTTCTGCAATATATTTTCCACTCACACTTCATGAACTACATTGAATAAAAATCTAAGTTTGGGAGCTCCGAAGTGACACTCAATTTCCAATAACATTACAATATGTGCTTAAACATATGAACCATATATTGGTATCGGTAAAACTATATATAGTGGTGTGCAATTTTAAATGAACTATTAATACATTATAAATTAAATAACTTCAGTAAATAAGCTTAATTTAATTTAACAAGGTATATTCATGTTTAAATAAATTATCTGCATTCATTAGATGTAAGTAATGCACACCACTATAAATCTTCATAGTATATGGTGGTATATTGAAATTTTTAGGTAGATTAGTTCCAGGAAGAGGTGAAGGCAGTTACTATATGAGTCTGCCCCCGTATAAACAAAAATTTAAAGAAATTTTAGGTTTTGAGCCTTATGAAGGAACATTAAATATTAAATTAAATGAAACTATAAATTTAGACAAGTTAAATCCTTTGGAAGTTGGCGATTTTTACTACAACAACAAAAAATTTTATGGCCTTAAAGTAATACCAGTAACTATAATTAATAAAGAAGGTCATACTATAGATGGGGCCATAGTGGCACCTAAAAAAACTTGCCATTCATCAAACATACTTGAAATTATAGCCCCTATTAAATTAAGGAAATTCTTGTCTTTAAGCAATGGCGATATTGTTAAAATTGTAACAAAATAATAAATTCTTTATTAAAGTAGATAATGAGGGAAATAAATGAACAATGTTGAGAAAGCAATGGAAGCTCTTAGAAACGGAAAAATGGTATTAATATTCGATGACGACGACAGGGAAGGGGAAACCGATATGGTTGTAGCTTCACAACATATAACCCCATCACATATAAGGACTATGAGAAAAGATGGCGGCGGTTTAATATGTACTGCAATCCATCCAAAATTCTGTGAGGAAATTGGAATTCCATTTATGGTGGATGTTTTAGATGTTGCTTCTCAAAAATTCCCGGTACTAAAAGAATTATACCCTAATGACATTCCTTACGACGAAAAATCATCATTCTCAATAACGATCAACCATAGAAAAACATTCACTGGAATTACCGACAACGACAGAGCTCTGACAATTAAGAAATTTACAGAAATGTGTGAAGAAGGAAGGTATAATGATTTTGGTAATGAATTTAGAAGTCCTGGACATGTTGTACTCTTAAGAGCTGCTGAAGGTCTTGTAAATAGGAGAAAAGGCCACACCGAAATGACGGTTGCTCTTGCAGAGATGGCAGGATTGGTTCCAATCACCACAATCTGTGAGATGATGGGCGATGATGGAAATGCAATGAATAAAAATGAAACCAAAAAGTATGCTGAAAAACATAATCTAATACACTTAAATGGTGAAGAGTTAATTAACTATTATTTGGAAAAGCATTTGAAAGAGGAATAATTTAAAAAATAAATCCAAGCTTATGCCATGGTGAAATTATGACTGTAAAAGTCGGTATAGCAGATACCACATTTGCAAGGGTGGATATGGGATCTGCAGCAATTAAAAAGTTAAATGAAATGACTTCAAAAATAAAGATAATAAGATACACAGTTCCTGGAATGAAGGATCTACCTGTTGCATGTAAAAAGTTAATCGAAGAACATGGCTGTGAAATAACCATGGCCCTAGGGATGCCTGGAGGAAAGGAAAAGGATAAAGTTTGTGCCCATGAAGCGTCCCAAGGATTGATGATGGCTCAATTGATGACAAATAAACACATAATAGAAGTCTTTGTTCATGAAGATGAAGCCAAGGATGAAAAAGAGCTCGAATGGCTTGCAAAAAGAAGGGCAGAAGAACATGCTGAAAATGTTTATTATATGTTATTTAAACCCGAGTATCTTCAAAAAAATGCAGGTAAAGGATTAAGACAAGGATTTGAAGATGCTGGACCAGCAAGGTTGTAAGTTTTTTATTCTTAATTTTATTTTTTATGTTCATAGCCCATCCAGTTAATTTATTTAGTAATTTTTAAATATCCTGTTTTACAAAATATATTATATAAAGGGGAGGGCCGAAGTATGGAGAATTGGAGATTAAACTACAATACAAAATGTTATAACTGTGGGGTAATTGCAGATCAAATAATCGAAATATATTCAAACCAAGCTTTTGTAAAGTGTTCAAATTGTGAGGCCACTAGATACTATATTATAAAAAAAGCAGATATTGAAGATAGTGACATAATTGAAACCGAAAAAAAGAAAAAAAGAAGATATGACAACTGGATTTTAGAAAAAAAGGTTGAATGTTATAACTGTAATGCTCTTGAATTACAGGACATTTTAATAACCGAATCTGGACTTTATGTAAGATGTAGAAACTGCGGTTTTACAAGATACTACCGTTATCATATGATGGATATTCCAAAGAAATAAGGGTGAAATAATATCACTACTAATTAATATGGTTGTGTATAAATATGCACAAAACCAAAAACTTTATATAGAACTTCTAAGGCATAATAATGTTATATTATAATGTATTGGAATATTATTATAATATAATAATCAAATTCATAATTATTCATAATCAATTGGGGTGAAATACTATGACTGAATTAATAGTTGCTGAAGCATATCAAGGGGATGTAGGTAAAGGAATTGTGAGAATCGACCCACTAACAATGGAAAAAATGGGTCTAAAGGCTGGAGATGTCGTTGAGATTGAAGGTAGGGATAAAACCTACGCTACAGTATGGAGAGGATACTTGGAAGACCAAGGGAAAGGAATTATCAGAATGGATGGTATCCTAAGGCAAAACGCAAAATCAGGTATTGGAGACAAAGTTAAAGTTAGTAAAGTAGACGTGAAAGAAGCTAAAAAAATAGTACTAGCACCTATGCAGGCAGTAAGATTCAGTGGAGGATTTGAAGAATACGTAAGGAGTAGATTAGTTGGGCAAGTTGTTAGTAAGGGATCAAGAGTTGTTATAGGCGTTCTTGGAACTGCATTCCCATTCATTGTAGTGGGAACTACACCACAAGGTCCTGTCAAAATATCAGACTATACAACCATTGAATTAAAAGAAGAACCAGTAACAGAAATAAAAGAAAGTAGAGTTCCAAATGTAACTTATGAAGATATCGGTGGTTTAAAGGAGGAAGTTAAGAAAATTAGGGAAATGGTAGAGCTCCCAATGAGATACCCTGAGTTATTCGACAAGTTGGGTATCGAACCACCAAAAGGTGTTTTACTAGCAGGTCCACCAGGAACTGGTAAAACATTACTTGCAAAGGCTGTTGCAAACGAAGCTGGAGCAAACTACTACACAATAAACGGTCCTGAAATAATGAGTAAATACGTCGGTGAAACTGAAGAAAACCTAAGAAAGATATTCGAAGAAGCTGAAGAAAATGCACCTTCAGTAATATTCATCGATGAAATTGACGCAATTGCTCCTAAGAGAGATGAAGCCAGTGGAGAAGTAGAAAGAAGAATGGTAGCTCAGCTACTAACTTTAATGGACGGTATCGAAAGTAGAGGGCAAGTTGTTGTCTTGGCTGCCACAAACAGACCTGATTCAATAGATCCTGCATTGAGAAGACCGGGAAGATTTGACAGAGAAATAGTAATTGGAGTTCCAGATAGAAGCGGTAGAAAAGAAATACTGCAGATACACACAAGAAACATGCCTCTTGCAGATGATGTCGACTTAGAATATCTTGCAGATGTTACACATGGATTCGTTGGTGCAGATTTAGCAGTACTATGTAAAGAAGCTGCAATGAAAACCTTAAGAAGATTATTGCCCGACATAGACCTTGAAAAAGAAGAAATTCCAAAAGAAATATTGGACAAAATAGAAGTTACAATGAGTGACTTTAAAGAGGCATTGAAGGAAGTTGAACCATCTGCACTAAGAGAAGTACTCGTAGAAGTGCCAAATGTAAAATGGGATGATATCGGTGGATTAGAAGACGTAAAGCAAGAATTAAAAGAAGCTGTAGAATGGCCTTTAAAACATAAGGAAGTATTTGACAGACTTGGAATAAGACCTCCTAAAGGTGTTCTCCTATTCGGTCCACCAGGAACTGGTAAAACATTACTTGCAAAGGCTGTTGCAAATGAATGTGATGCAAATTTCATAAGCGTTAAAGGACCTGAAATATTCAGTAAGTGGGTTGGAGAAAGTGAAAAAGCCATAAGGGAGACATTTAGAAAAGCTAGACAGGCTGCTCCAACTGTAATATTCTTCGATGAAATAGATAGTATAGCTCCAAAAAGAGGTATGGATTTCGGAAGTAGTGGAGTAACAGAAAAAGTTGTAAACCAGCTCTTAACTGAACTGGATGGTTTAGAGGAACCAAAAGATGTTATGGTGATTGCTGCCACAAACAGACCTGATATACTAGACCCTGCACTCTTAAGACCTGGAAGATTGGATAGAATAGTTCTAGTTCCAGTTCCTGACAAAGATGCAAGGTTAGATATATTCAAGGTACACACCAAGAACATGCCTCTTGCAGATGATGTCGATTTAAACAAACTTGTTGAAATGACTGAAAACTACACTGGAGCAGATATCGAGGCAATTTGTAGAGAAGCTGCCATGATCGCACTTAGGGAAAACATTAATGTAGAAAAAGTTGATATGAGACACTTTGAAGAAGCTATTAAAAGAATATCTCCATCTGTAAGGGAAAAAGACATGGAAGTATATAGAGAGTTGGCCAAAGAATACGGAAGAAATGCATCTGTAAAACCATCTATAACGAAAGAAGAAACTCCAGAAATATACAGATAAGATAAATAAACATATTTCTTATCCTATTTTTTCTATCTCAATTAATTTCATTTATTATTAAATAAAATTAAAATTAAAAATACCCACATCTTTTTTTATATCATATAAAAGATTTATATATTGTTTAAAATATATTTTATAACATGATTAAGACGAAAATAATACGGGACCCCATACATAAGGACATTTTCATACATGGTGATGAAATTAACATAATGGACAGTATAGAGGTCCAAAGATTGAGAAATATAAAACAGACTGGACTTACATGTCTTGTTTACCCTAGTGCAAACCATACAAGATTTGAACACTCCCTTGGAACAATGTATATTGCCGGAGAAATATCAGAAAATTTAGAAAATGTAGATACTAACTTAACCAGAATTGCAGGACTCTTACATGACATAGGTCATCCACCATTTTCACACACATTAGAAATCTCAGGATACAGCCACGAATATTTTACCCGTAAAAAGATAAAAAAAATGGAATTTGAAAACTATAGTCCAAAAGAAATTTTGGAAGTACTATCTCCCAAAGGTTTTGAAGGAATACTACTAAGTGGGGATGTTGATGCAGATAGAATGGATTATTTAGTTAGGGATAGCTATCATACCGGGGTGGCATACGGTTCATTTGACCTTGCAAGATTGATGAGATGTATCACAGTATTCGAAGACGTTGGTCCAAAATTGGGAGTAATAGAAAAAGGAATGACTGCAGTAGAATCGCTATTAATTGCAAGATATCAAATGTATCCTACGGTTTATATGCATCCTGCATCAAGAATTGCCGAAACTATGTTAAAAAATGCAGTAATTACTGCCATTGATGAAAACCTATTTAGCCTGAAAGATCTTTCTATAATGGATGATATTGATCTAATCAGTAAATTGAGGAGCTCCGAAGATAGCGAGGGGCATAATCTAATCAAGATGTTGGATAGAAGGGACTTATTTAAAAACATTGTGACCTATAGATATGGTGAATTAACTCCCGAGGAAAGATGGGCACTCATAAACCTAACTGAAGAGAATATAAAAGAATTTGAATATGAACTATCTGAGAAATTTGAAACTAAGATATTTTTGGATATTCCAGGATATCCTAAAATGGATGAAAATAGAATTACGGTAATAATGAACGGTAAAAAGTACAGATTGGACGAAATATCCCCGCTTGCAAAGAGTTTAAAATCTGCATATATTAAATCATGGGACGTTAGGATTTACGCAGCTCCTAAAAAAGCTAAAGAATTGGCTGGAGAATTGGACAATAAAAAAGAATCCATCTTGGAGTTTGTAAAAGAAAAACCAATAGATAGTGTTCTTTTAAATGTATTGAAAGAATACGACGTAATTAAAGGCAGGGGTAACCTTATTACAATCGCCAAAGATAACGGCATCACTGAATCAGAACTATTCTCTGAACTACAGAAGTTGGTATTTTGTGGGTTAGTAAATGAAAAAGTCGTAAAAGTTAGGGGGACTTTTAGATACGATTATAGTGTAGCTGTTAATTAGATTATCGAAGTTCTGTATATTATAAGGACGTTGTCGCCCAATTCAAGATTGAATATATCGTCCACATTGGATAGAACCTTAGAGTTTTCTAAAAAGGTTGGTTTAACATAATCTTTTAACCTCTTACCAACATCTCCAGCAAATAAGAATCTAATGTTTTTATTTTTATTTTTCCATTTTTTTATGACATTTGATAGCCTTTCAATATTTATCTCTTCGCAGGTACATCCAAAATCTCCACCAACAACAATGTAGCCACTATTAAAAGATCCTATGAAATCGTTTATTGCATAATCTATAGCTTTAAGGTCTAATCCTGGATTTATGTTTTTGATTATATAGTTGCTACCTTTTTTCTCAATATTCATTCTGTTTTTTAAATTAAATCTTTTTATTCTTTCCAATATGGTTTCATAATCTAAAAAATTCTTGGATATTTCAATGGCAAACATAGAATCTTCTACAAGGTGTTTACCAAATATATTTTTGTTAAATTGGACTAAAAGATTGTTATATTTGTATTTTAAAGGATATTTAGACAAAATTTCCACATCTTCCGAATTTATCAAATTAATATCATTTAAATCTTTTAAATCTATTGGGATATTAAAATCGTCTATTATGAATTTATTGACGTATTTCTTATCCGCATTTTTTAGAAAATCCATCTTTACCAGTGCGTTTCTTCTACCCCCTGCTATAGGGTAGTTTTCGGCTATATTCGTTATTGCACCGTATCCACAGGAAGTCAATCCAAGAGAAACTTCAAAAATAAAGTAATCAATATTGTCTATGTTATTTTCATTTTCCTCAAGAATATTCAATAGTATAACAGGAGTTATTGAACCTTTGTTGCTGTTATGTAAGAATACATTATAATCATCCTTTAAAATAAAATTTATCATTTCTGTTGTAGTGGTTTTACCTTTAACTCCGGTAACTTCAATAAATTTTTTATGGATTTTTCCGTATTTTTCTTTTATTATCTCTGAAACTGCATCATGGAACGGGACGAAGGGAAAATCTATTGGACAATGTATTGGTGCAATAATTTTATCGTAATTTTCGAATACGGGTTTTTCTTTTGATTTAATTAAATTTATTTTTTTAACAACATCTAAATAACCTTTTAAAACATCCTTCTCTAGTTTTCCATATATGTCCCAAACATCTACATCATAACCTAAATTTAGGAGCTCCTTTGCCAAATCCAGTGCACCATGATTCACATCTATAACTAAAATCATCTTATCACTAATTTTTTTAAAAATATTATTAAATATGAACTTATTAATAAATATTATTTTTTAGTTTTGAATAACATTTAAATGAAATTCGAAAATTCGAATTATTATTTATTTACGGTTTATAGATAAAACACTTGGCTATTAAATAGCATCCCATCCAACCTTTAAAAAATGTTGGATCCAAAGTTAACGATAATCTTTACATCATCACACGTCGGTCGCGGTAATAAACTCAGAAGGAAGTTCATCTTATTAGCCTACAGTTTATAGATAAAACACTTGGCTATTAAATAGCATCCCATCCAACCTTTAAAAAATGTTGGATCCAAATTAGCTACAATTTATAGATAAAACTTTTAGATACTAGATAACACGCCATTAGTGAAGATATTATTGCAGAGCTCATAACCATCCACATTATGGTAATTTGAATTTTTGAAGCATATAATGGATCTATCCCACTCAAAAGCATACCTACCATTGCACCTGGAATAAATATAACTCCAACGGCTTTTGCTGTATTTAACTGTGGGGTGAGGGCCGACCTTATTGCTTTTTTTATAAACGGTTGTACTGCCTGTTTTTCCGTAGCACCCAGCGCCAAATATCCCCATAAAACATCCTTATTTGATTTTAAATCATTCAACAACCTATCCAAACTTAAAGAAATTACATTTGTTGAATTTCCCACTACCATGCCCATTAATGGTATAATATACCTGGGCTCAAGTGCTATGGTTTTTGAGAATAACAGAATAACTAGGGATATTGTAGCTGTTGTTAGTATTGATAAGAATGAACTAATAATTATTTCACGATTTAATTTATCCATATTTAAATTTCTTTTAACAATAAATGAAGCAACTACAATCATTGCAAGGACCATGGCCATAGCATAAATCATACCCAAACTAAAAATAAGGTTGATGACATACCCTAGAATTATAAGCTGGACTAATGCCAATATCTCAGCTATTAAAACTTCCTTCCCAAACCCCAGTTCTTCTTTATATATTACAATCAGTGCTAAAATTACGAAAGAAAATGAGAATATAAGAGTTTCCAACACAGTATCATCCTTTTATATCTTAATATACCCCAACTCTAGTTGAATTTAAGTCGCTAAATCATTAATCATTATCAAAAACTATCTCTTTTTATACCTTATAAGGCATTCTGCTATTTTTTTATCTGCATCAATTCCAAGTGTTCTAAATCCTTTTGTTCCCGGTGCAGTGTTGGTTTCTACTATATAATATTCCCCATCTTTTGGCAGTATATCTACCCCCATAATATATCCGTTCATAGATTCCGCACATTTTAAAGCAATTTCTTCAATTTCATCATCTATGTTTAGGTTTTCTATTGTTCCCCCACCATATAAATTTGTTATAAAATTATCACTCACCCTCCTATAACCACCTACAACCTCCCCATCAACAACCAAAATCCTCATATCCTTGTATCGTCCATTTTCTTTATCTCTAAAATCTATATACTCCTGAATAAGTTTTCCTTCCCATATGGCTTTTTTTGTTAGTTTTTTCAAATCATCGTCTGATTTTGCAATATGTACTGAAGTTCCACACTTTGAAAATGAATTCTTCAAAACCACAGGATATTCAATATTATTTTTTTCCATGAATCTTTTGGCATCATAATAATCCCTGATTAATCCAGTTTTTGGAGTTTTTATTTTGTTCTTATCCAGTATTTTAATTGTTTTAAACTTATCGGAAGAGTTGTATATTGTTTTAAGTGGATTTATAAAAAAATGTCCTTCAGCTTCAAGAGCATTTAACACCTGCCATGAAAAAAGTGTGAGCCTATCTAGATAGTCACCAATTCCACATCTTGAGTGGATAAGATCGGTTTTAATGGTGTATTCCCTCTCAACTAATAACTTATCATCTGAAAGTAAGAGTATGTCACACTTTTCCCCCGAGTCTTCTATTGCCCTCTTTAGCGAATAAATTGTAGATCCTCCTTCAGCACATACGATTGTTATCATGATCTCCCTTTAAAATTTTGTCATTATAAATTGTTATATCTTAAATATGTTGATATCTTTAAAAAAAGTTGATAGTAGAATATTCATAATTAAAGGAATGAATAAGCCATAGAAACAAATATAGTCATCCAAACAAGTAAGCTAATGGAATTTAGGTTTTTCTCGTTTATTATATACTCGATATACTTGGAAACTTTTGCCGTTAATTTGCTATTCTTCTTCAAATCCCTTATTAATTCAGGAAGAGCATTCCATACATGGTAACCATCCAAAGGTAATGCAGGCAATAAATTAAAGAAACCTAGTAGCATATTTAACATTGAGGTCCAGAAGAGCGTCTGAAGGACAAACGTAAGACTTTTAGATGGTTCTACAATAATTCCAATTTTACCTTCATTAGACGTAACCAACTCTAGAGTATTAACCTCATCGTTTCTCAAAATACTTATTTTCACTTTTTCATTAGGTTTTATGCCCTTTACAACATCATAGAAATCCTGCAACGAGTTTATTTGTTTTCCATTAATAGAATAAATTACATCCCCTTCAATTAGATTTCCATATGCTGGGGAATCATCTAGAATGGTGGCTATTGTTAAGGGTGTCGAAATCCCATAAAAGTACGGCGTTATTAAAAGTACCATCAAAAATATTATTATATTTGCCATAGGACCAGCTGAGGCTATTGCTCCCCTTGTTTTTTTACTTGCATTTTTAAAGTCGTCGCCTATTTCCACAAAGGCCCCCAATGGGATGCCCAGCAACAATAGAAGTCCTGTGCTTTTTATTTTTTGTTTAAACGAATATGCCACAATACCGTGAGCCAGTTCATGGAACGTTATACCAATTATAAGCGCTATAACCCCGGGAATCCATGGAATCAAACTACCAAAGAGGAAGATAACCGGCTTTGAAGATTCTTTTGGAATATTTCCGTTAAACAAATTTAAGGTAGAATCCATAAACGAATAAAATGTGAATATACTTATAAGAATACATATTGGAATACATGCGATAGCAAGTTTTTGCCATATTGGATATTTTCCTACTTTTTTTATTATTTTCATCCCAACTTGCGTCCTTAAAATTCCAAATATTCCAATATATGTCTGTAAATTTAAATTGACATTTAATTTATCTTTTTTTAAATTAATTAAATACAATATAGTCCATATTACAATAAATAGAAGTAATACGGTCGTTGAAGATACGGCCATGCGTTTCACCTAATATATTAAAGTACATATTGCCAGTACATTACGTAATATTAACTATTTATTTAGTATTGGTTATTTTAAATTAATGTAATAACGTATAGTGCTAATATTTCATCAATAACTATAAATTGGTTTTTATATTAAGTAAAATCCAGGGCTAAAAACTTCGCTGAATAAACATATATAAGATTCCTTCGGAGCTCCGAAGTTTTTAATTTAGAAGTAGCATATAGAAAGCTATATATATTATTGTATGAAAAACCATTGTAAAAATATTACACAACGGAGGCACATTATGGAAGCATTAGTTTTAGTTGGCCATGGTAGTAGGCTACCATACTCAAAAGAGACCGTTTATGCAATTGCAGAAAAAATAAAGGAAAAAGGGACCTATCCAATTGTAGAAGTAGGTATGATGGAGTTTAATGAGCCTACAATACCTCAAGCTGTAAAGAAAGTTATTGAAAAAGGTGCTAAAAAAGTTATTGTTGTTCCTGTTTTCTTAGCCCATGGAAACCATACTAAAAGAGACATTCCAAAAATTTTAGGGGTTTATGATGGAGAAGATGATGATGACCACGACCACCATCATCATGGTCACCATCATCACCACCATGACCATGAAAAACTGGAAGTTCCAGAAGATGTGGAAATAATATACAGGGAGCCCATGGGCGCAGATGATAGAATAGTAGAAGTAGTACTGGACAGAGCTCAGGGAAAAGAGTTAAACTGTTAAAATAAATAACAATAAAGAATCTAAAAATTTTATTTTTTTATAATTTTTACTAATGCATAAAGCCATTAAAAATAAAAGAAAAGTAAAAAAGCTTTTTTATAATTTAATTAATTACTCTTTGTTTCCATAGAGTACTTTTGAGATTTCTTTTAATGCATCCAATCCCTTAGCTTCAGTTCTCAACAGAGGAACATGAGCTATGACTTTTTCTCCAAATTTCTCTTTTATGGTCTCCAATCTTTTTTGCTGGAGTCCTCTTCTTGCCCTACAGAAGTCACATTCGACATCTTCAGGGATTACCTGGTTAACTATTACAGCATCTATTGGAATCTTGTATTTTTCTAGAGCTCTCATTGCCCTTTCGCTTTCTAAAATACTCATTTCTTCAGGGATAACAACTAATCTAAATGAGGTTCTTTCAGGGTCGGCTAAAATGTTTCTTGCCCTTGTTATTTTTTCCTTCATAGCTTCCATTTCTTCCAATGCCTTGTCGTAATCTATATCTTCCCCTTTACCACCAAATGGCATCATTTTTTTCATCATCTTCATGAAGCCGCTCATCTGTTTCTTCAACTTGATCATTTTTGTCATGTACTTATCCATAATTTCAGGAAGTCCTAAAAATCTTAAGGTGTGTCCTGTAGGAGCTGTATCAAATACAACTACATCAAACTCATTGCTATCCATGTACCTTAGGAATACATCAAATGCCGCACTTTCGTCAGTACCTGGGGATAATGAAGCCATTTCTAACTGTTCTTCTAACATTCCACCGAGCATAGGATTTTCATCCACCTGACTTTTCAATTTATCCTTATACTCTTCCATGGCTTTTTGAGGGTCAATTTCAACAACATAGAGGTTGTCCATACCATTAACTTTTGTAGGTTCGTGGCCGAATTCTTGTTCAAAGCTATCTCTCAAAGAGTGGGCAGGGTCTGTAGAAACAATAACTGTTTTTAAACCTTGTTCTGCACAGAAAATCCCAGTAACCGCACTCATTGTAGTTTTACCAACACCACCTTTTCCACCGAACATTATGTACTTTGTACCGTTTTCCTTTTCCAATTTCTGTTTTGTAAGTCCCTTCAATGAGTTCTTTATTTTTGATAACATAATATCACCATAATCAATATACGTGTTAAAATGTATTAAACTATGTACCCATATCCTTATTTTGATAGGTAGTTTAATATCATTAGTAGTACCTTCATATTTTTATATGTTTTTAATATCGATTTATAGTGTTTGACACAGCAAAACTTAAATCCATTATACTAAAATATACCTACTCAACAAAGTTGAGTAGGTATCAGGTTTTGAAGTCACCTGAGTGAAACGAAGGTGAGCTACAAAAATCACAAAGTGATTTTTGTTCAACCCAAATCTTTTTTAAAAGATTTGGTCATATACTTTGATTATCAATTAGAATTTTCACTTAACCTGCTTATGAGCTCCTCAACATCCACTAGCGTATTTACACATCCATCTTTTATAAGGGGCTGTCCTTGAGTTGGTACCCCTTTCCTTGAAAGATAGTTCATTGCATGAAATAAATCACTGTAGCAGGCTACACCGAAAACCCCGCCTGGCCTATGTTCTTTCAGCACCCTCTTTAGAAATGTGGAACCTGGGACAATAAAAACCTTGTAGTTATTTTTTTCTGCAACCTTTATTATATCCCCAATAGAACACCGACCGCAGTGAACACATTCGACACCATTTAAGCCCAATTTCCCAGGACATTTTAAATCCCTAAGACAGTGTGGGAGTACCAAAACTTTATTTCTGGCTTTTTTGAATTTATTTGAGTAATATCTGTTGTAAAAATCTATCCCTGCCTTATAAAAAGTATCTTCAGTCCCTACAAGAAGAAATACCCTTAGAAGTGCAGAATAGAAGTTATTTGCAATGTAAAGTAATATCTTGGGAAATAGAAGTTTATCCCTTTTAACAAGGAAATACCCCAAAGTAAGAGCTACCGTTGTTATTAGCAATACTATTAATAGGATGGCGGCAAAAATTATACCTAGATATTCAAATATTCCATAACCTGTAAATTCCATAAATCCCATAATTATCACGGTGATTAAATAATGAATGTGTCAATATCATTCGATTTTATTCAGAGAAGAACGTGTGAAAATTCAGAACCTTTCGACCTTAAAGACTTCTGCACCATAGTTATAGATGTTCTTAGAGCCTCTACAACAATATGCACATTATTGGAATTATGCGATAACATATATATAACTGACAGTGTAGAGGAAGCCAGTACATATAATAACGCCATTAAAATTGGAGAGAGAAATGGAAAAAAACTAGAAAATTTTGATTTCGGAAACTCCCCTATTGAAATAAGACGGAATAAGGATAAAATACTATCCCAAGTAAAAAATGGAAAGGATATCGTTCTAACGACAACAAACGGAACAAGAATTTTAAAGAGTATAACCTGTGATCACATATTATTGGGCTCAATAACAAACGCAAAGTATGTGGCAGAGAAGGCATACCAAATATCAAAGGAACATAATAAGGATATTTTATTGATACCCTGTCATAGGAAAGGAAAATTTGCAATTGAAGACTTTGTAGGTGCGGGATTAATAACGGATCATCTTCTAAAACTTATAAAAGAAGAAAATAGCCACCATAATGAAGAACTAACCAGTGCCAGGTGTTTAACAAAAATGGACTGGAAAAGTTTGATAATGAATTCAAATTCTGCAAATAACTTAAAAAACTTAGGATACTATGAAGATTTAATATTCTGTACCTCTGAAAATATCCAAAAAACTGTTGGAATGTATAAAGATGGTAAAATAGTTAGGATTTAATTAATCCTTGAATAAAATAAGAATCCATGAAAAATAAGATTTTCCAATATCAAATATAAACCACTTATAATTTAAGGTTTTTTCTTCTCCAATGTCTCATTTTTGGGTGTGATCTTACTTTACCTTTTGTTTTTCCAACTACAAATAATGGTACTCTTCTATTTTGTTTTAAAGCCTTAGCCAGTCTTAATTTTTTACCCAAAGGTTTGTTGCTTGCCATTATTTCACCTCAATAATACTCTTTCTAAGAGAGCTGTAGAACTTAAGGTTTATTTATAAGTCCTACCACTCTTGACTGAATATGCTTTGGGAAGTACTTCAGAGGGTCTTCACCTCTCTGCCTTATGACCTCCCTTATTTCAGTTTCATAGTCAGATTTTAAAATTTCTTCACTTTCTTTTTCTGATACTATAAAATAATTGTTAACAAGATTTCTTAAGGTTTTGTGACCAAAGCCCATAAGTGGAGTTATATACTCAATTTTATATTTCATCTCAAGGCTTTGAACCTCTGAATGAGTCAGTTTAGGGACCCTATCATCCCTTCTTGTCCCGTCCACAATAATCTTGTATTTGCTGGCGAGAATTTCAAGTACTGACTTATGAAGGTATTGAATCCCATTTGCAGGGTACCCATCACTTAAAATAATATCTACCGATTTTTCAAGTAACTCCCTATCTAAGAATTCAACTTCATGTGGATAACCAAGTATTTTTGCAGTTTCTTGGGCATGCCTGTAGGAATCCAACACTCCAAAGTTTACAGTTATAAGCTGAATTTCATAGCCCAACTTTTCCAGAATCATGGCGGATAAAGAGCTATCCTTTCCACCGCTGAATAAAACATAGGCTTTCATAGATAACCAACATTTTTTATTTTCTCATTATCTTGATTTCTTTTTTAGGTTTATTGGCCTCGTATATCTTATCTAACAGCATTTTTAATTGAGCATCTGAAACTGGAATAGGAAGTCTTCCCATCTGGGCGAGCTGAATAAGTTGCACTTCAACTTGTTCGGCAAATTCAGGTTTTGCGAGTTTTATCCTTGCCAATCTTGATCTGGCTTCTTCGGACAAAATTTGCCTAAGTATTTTTTGTTTTTGAAGTTCGTATTGCATTTGTTGTTGCTGTTGGATCTGTTGGAGATTTTGTTCTTCTTCATATCTCTTTTGTAGTTCCAACATTTTCTGTTTTTTTATTTCTTCTGGGTCCATATAACCCCCTCAACTGAAGATTAATACGTCTAAAAAGACACGTGTGAAAATTAGAAGATTATTTAATAATAATCATAATTAAATTATTCTATTCCGCAATTTCTTTTGCAGTATTATCAACTAATGATTGTCCTTTTCCAGTGATAATTCTTCCTTTTTCTGTTCTTGCAACTAATTCTTTGCTTTCCAAAGCCTGTAATGCAGTTCTAATAATGTTCCCACTACCTTTTACAAATCTCTCAGGAGCGTGTCCTCTGTTCTTTCTTCCACCGTATGCGGTTCTTAATCTTTCAACACCAACAGGACCATTGGTATATATTTTTCTTAGAACTGAAGCACATCTTATGTACCACCAGCCATCATCTTCTGGTCTTCTTTCCTTGTGAGCTCCTGTTTTAACAAATTTTGTCCAAGCTGGTTCTTCAATGCCCATTTCTTTTAACTTTTCTGCTAATTTTTCAATTAATTTTGTTGGAGGGACGTCATAAACAGTTACCATTTCAACACCTCTATTTACATTTCTGTTAATGAATTAGTTATCTATTTTTCCATTATATAGTGTATCCTAATAGTTAAGAAAAAAACACCATGGAATTAATGAAATCAAAAGATTTCAAAGAGAGAGCTCTTCACTTCATATCACAACGAAGTTGCGAACGTGTTCGGAAGTAGAGCTCCGACAATTAGAGAAATTTAAAACTAAATATGTGTGTAACTCAAAATATCCGTGACCGGGCAATCTTTATTATAATTCGGTAACCCCATATATATTATTTTCTATCATACGTTATCAATACATTATTTTCTTAAATTTCTATTGGATCTAAACATTTCAAATTCTTGAATGTATTTATTTTTCTTAATTTTTCTAGTAGAATAACTTTTCCAGCCTTCTTTTGGCCTAAATAATGTTATTACATTACCCACCAAACTTATTATTTCTGAGTTGGTTTCACGGGCAATTTTTTCTGCAATTTCTTTTTTATCTTCACTTTCCAGTGCACTTTTTCTTATTTTTATTTTTATAAGACTTTTATCCTTTAGTTGCCTTTTAACTTCAGCAATTACTTTATCGACTCCTTCTTTCCCAACCCATACTACAGGCCCTATATCGTGTGACTTGGCCCTAAGTATCTTCTTGGCTTTTGATGTTACTCTTTTATCTTTCGTAATTTCACTCATAATATCACTCATAATTGTTAATTGTCCTAAAATAGATAATATATAGCAGTGTGCGATTTCCTATTACCCGCTGTAACCGAAAAAGTTACAGAGCTCGATCGGACAACTTTGTCCAATAACTAAATAATATCTTAAATCCATATATTTTCTGAATACTTGATAAATTTCATAATTTCATATAATATAATGTAATCATTGGAAATTTCATTTAATTATTGTATGTTTTATAATACACACCACCATACTCAGAACCATAAAATTGACAAAAATCAAAGTTTGTTCAATTTATAAAATATTTAAAATGCAATATATATAGATATGGTACGATTAGCTTATATGATATCTCATTTAAGTATAAAATAGTTTTGATAAATTAATATAATTTAAAAAACAATGATATTATTAACATTATCTTACTATATATTATGATCTGATTAGGATATGGAGCTGATGATTTATGGAAGTACTTGTAAATGATAAACCAAAGTCAGGGAAACTTCTTAAAGATGTCATAAGTGGGGAACCTTATGTTGAAGGGGCCAATATTGTAATTATCAAAGGGGTAAAAACAAAGGTAGAAGAAGAATCAAAAAAATATAGAATATTAACTACCAAAGGGCCCATGATTCTTGTAATAACGGAACATAACGAAACTGTAGAGTTCTGGAATAAAAACTACAAATCCTTTGAAAATAAAACTTTACGATGGAAAGGAGTATCGGATTTAGCATTTGGTGCGATAACAATAGACTTGAACGTAAGTGCCGACAAGAAAAAATTAAAAAAATGGGACGTTGTTTTAAGTATTTCTGGACTTGATAAAAATGAGGGACACCTTGTTTTTATTAGAAAAGACCTGGAAGAAGTATATGGTCTTGAAAATCCAAAAATAGGTATATTAATCGGTGGAAAAAGGGTTTTATCCAATTTAAAACCTGAAGATAAAATAATATCAATTGAGCCATTAAGGGAGTCTAAAGAGGAAATAGATTACGTTGTAACTAATGATTTAAACACTAAGCTACAGGACGGCTGGAAAATATATACCTACTCTGAAGCTGAATTTGATGGACCACCAAAAAGCGTTGAACACAGCCTTGCAATTATGGAAGATGGTTATTTCGAAGTTACAGAGCATACAAATACTTATGTCGCTGACTGTAGATTGCAGACTTTATTAATTGATGAAGAAAACTTTGAGGATAGGGATAGAGGAGTTATATCTGTTAGAAACACAGGAACTGGTGTAGGGAAGGTATATATTTACAAGGAAAATAGGGTTTCCACGTTATCCCATACGATAGTAGGTAAAATAACCAAAGGAATGGATTTAGTTGATTTTTCAGATAGTGGTATAATAACGGTATTGACTAAACCCGAGAGATTAAACGCTATTGGTAAAACCCAAAAAGAAGCTAAAGAACTGTTTAAAAAGCATAATATTAAACATAATTTAGACGGAATAGCTGATGAAGATGCGATTGTTGTAGATCAAAGCCCCGAATATACAATGGATATTATAAAAAGTGGAGAGGTAACCACAAAAGGAATATCTCCAGATGATATTCTTTACATTAAAATATTCGATGAAGACGCCCCTGTAACAGCATGGTACTTTAGAAAAACTACAGGATTAACCACAAAGAGAATAGGAAAACTAAAGGTATATCTAAGTCACAAGGATATGGCAATGTTTGAAAGAAATCTGGAATATGCAAAGGGATTGTTACCCGAAAACACCCCTCAAGATACATTGGACGGAGGTTACATAGCGGTAACAAACATGGTGAAGAAATATAAGGGATACATAGGAGTTAGACTAAGTAAAAGTGACAAATACGGTCCTACTGGTGAATCCTTTGAAGGAACCAATGTTGTTGCTAAAATAGTAAAAAATTCAGATGTTCTCAAAAAGATCAAAAGTGGGGATACCCTATACATACTGGAAGTTAAGGATTAATCTCAAATCATATTAAATTATGGTAATAAATTATGATAATTGTACTTATTTAGATCACGTGTGGTCGCAGTCGTCAACGAAATTACACCATATTTATCCATCCTAGTTTCAGATGATATTTATTAAATCGTTAACGACTAATAGTTGATACCAACTAATAAATCCAATATATATTGTTAAATCATCAATAGAGGTATTATTATGGATTGGAAAGCAGTATCACCTTATAACCCAAAATTAAAATTAAAAGACATTTATCTGTATGATACAACATTAAGAGATGGAGAACAAACACCAGGTGTGTGTTTTTCCAAAGAAGAAAAACTAGAAATTGCTAGGAAATTAGATGAATTGGGAATTAAACAAATTGAAGCAGGATTTCCAGTAGTATCCGAAAAAGAGGGAGATGCAGTAAGATCAATCGCCAATGAAGGTTTAAACGCTGATATACTTGCCCTATGTAGGGTTCTAAAAGATGATATTGATAAAGCATTAAAATGTGACGTAGATGGTATAATAACATTTATAGCTACATCACCACTCCATTTGAAGTATAAATTTAATAAAACTCTTGATGAAGTAGAAGAAATGGGAATGAAAGCAATAGAGTATGCAAAAGACCATGGATTATTTGTTGCCTTCTCAGCTGAAGATGCTACAAGAACTCCAATCGAAGATATTATAAGAATTCATAAAAATGCAGAGGAACACGGTGCAGATAGGGTCCATATTGCGGATACAGTAGGTTGTGCCACACCACAGTCTATGGAATTCATATGTTCGGAATTAAGTAAAAATCTAAAAAAAGCACACATAGGTGTTCATTGCCACAATGATTTTGGATTTGCAGTTATAAACTCAATTTATGGTTTAATTGGGGGGGCTAAAGCTGTTTCAACCACAGTAAATGGAATAGGTGAAAGGGCAGGAAACACGTCTTTGGAAGAAATAGTAATGGCTTTAAAAGTACTCTATGATGTTGATATGGGCCTAAATATAGAAGTGCTCACTGAGCTCTCTAAACTGGTGGAAAAATATTCAAAAATAAAGGTTCCTGAAAACAAACCGATAGTTGGAGAAATGGTATTCTATCATGAAAGTGGAATACATGTAGATGCAGTTCTTGAAAATCCGCTAACTTATGAACCATTCCTACCTGAAAAAATTGGTCAGAAGAGGGAAATAATACTTGGAAAACATTCTGGATGTAAAGCTGTAGCTCATAGATTAAATGAATTAGGGATGGATGCTACAAGAGAGGACATGTGGGAAATTGTAAAGAAAATAAAAGCCACCAGGGAAAAAGGAATAGAAATAAATGATGAAATATTTAAAAAGATAGTACATGAAGTAATTGGAAAAGAATAAGTTTAAATTTATTATACTTTAAAAATTTTTAAAAATAAAAATAGATAAAAAAATAGAGCATAACAAAAAGATTGTTTGGTTTATCCTCTAGCTTCTTTTGCTTTAGGTCTTAACTTTGAGTATCCACATTTTCTACATTTTTTAGCTTTCCATGAGTTTCTTGCGTTGCATCTCATGCAGATTTTTTTCATAAAAATTCTTTTTATTGCTTCTTCAAAAGCCATTTAAATCACCTATTGTTTCCTTTCAAAATCTCATTAAGCTTTTTTAAAGGCTTAGATGCCAAAGTTAGCGGACCTTTGTATCCAACCCGTTAGAAAAGGAGGTTGGATCGAAAGGCTTAGTCATCCTTTTTCATCACGGCAAAGCCGTGAGTAATAAATCCTGAAGGGATTTATCTTAAAGTTTTCCTAAAACTTTGTTCTGAATTTTGATTATTTCATCTGATGTTTTACCACGATACTTTTCAAGTAATTCACTATTAACATCTATAAAAGCATTTGCCCATTTGAAACCATTTAATAAAGAGATGGCATCATTTTTATAGTTTGTGATATATAGTGTTGCTATAAATGCTTCTAAGGTAGATAATTTACAAGGTTTTCCATAATTAACAGGGTTTGCTGCTATTAAAAATGGTAAACTACGCTGATTTTTTGTCCCAGATTTTTTAAATATTTTTTCTGCCTGTTTCCATGAACAGTCCAGTGCAAGTATCCCATATTTTTCAATTATAGGACGATCTTCAACGGAAACTGTTTTTTCGGCAAAAGGATTGAGTAATATACTTCCTTTTGGTATTTTGTAGTGGTTGTTTATTATCTTTGCCTTTCCCAACCTGCCCATTTTTAATGCAGTACATCTCTTTGGATCACACTGGTTTGCATGGTAAATAAATAGCTTCATAGTTGAATATCACCACATATATACTTAACTTAACCTAGGGTCATCTAATGGTATGTTCGTTCCACAATATTTACAATCTACATTTACAATTTACAATTTGCATAAGTATTGGGATACATTCAAAGGAATTACTGATACCTCAACTAAACCAAAGGTTTTTGTCGAGCATTGGAATTTTTCAATCTAATCTATGCTTGAATTATCCGGGGAACGACTAGAACGACTATAGACAACTATATGTTATTTTTAGATAGGATTTGAATTGATTCTTATTAAAATTTTAAACATTATTATACAATAAAATAAATTTTTAAAAACTGTGGAGTTAAAGAATTTAATATAAATATAATTATTATTTTGTTGGATGAGTATATTATTAAATCTTTAGGATTTAAGCTTAATGGTGGTATTGTGGAAAAATCTAAAAATATTAAAAATATTAAAGCAGGATTTTTACTCAGTGGAGAACATGAAGAATTACCTTTCGCAGAGTTAAAAGCTTTATTGGATGTTTATGAAATCGATATAAATAATATAGATATTTTTGGGAATTATTACGTTTTAGAAGGTAAGTTTACCTCCGAGATTATTAAAAAAATTATTAAGCGAGGAGGATATTTAAACGAAGGACATTTAATACTTTTAGAGTATAAAATCAATGACAGCAATACAGAAAATGACGATAAATGGCTAAAAGATTTCTATAAAAAAGTCGAAGATCTAGAAATTCCCTTATCTCCAGAAGATAGCTTTGCAGTTCGTGTTTTAAAAATTGATAAAGAGAGTACAATAAACTCAATGGATGTTGAAAGAGAGCTCGGAAGGATAGTTAAGGATAAAACTGATTCTAAGGTAAAACTAAAAAACCCGTTAAAAGTTGTAAGGGTGGTTGTACTAAAAGATAGAATATACTTGGCATTAATTTTAGAAAAAAGAGATAAAGAATACTTTCAAAAAAACAGGCCTCACCTAAGAGCATATTTTCATCCTGGATGTATTTTACCAAAGCTTGCAAGGTGTTTAGTTAATTTATCTAGACTTAAAAAGGGAGATGTATTGTTAGATCCATTCTGTGGAACTGGAGGGTTTTTAATCGAAGGAGGTTTTATGGGACTTAAATTAATTGGAAGCGACATTGACGACGATATGGTAAACGGAACTCTCCTAAATCTCAAATCATACAATCTTACAGAGCATATAATCTCAATAAAAAAATGGAACGCAGGAGATATTAAGAGCTTTTTAAAGCAGTTGAATGTTAAATATGTCGATGGGATAGTTACAGATCCTCCCTATGGAATTTCAACCTCTGCAAAAGGGAATATTGAAGAAATTTTAAACAATCTAGGAGATGTTTTGAAAAAAGATGGGTACTTGGTTTTTGCATCGTCAAGAAAAATAAATTTAGACCTGGAATTAATGGAAATGTATGAGCTATATATACACAAGAGTTTAACAAGATATATTCATGTATATAAAAAGACAGATAATTAACCATAATATCGCAATACACGATAAATAATTACATGATAAAGGTGATATTTTGAAACAGATCGCTTTTTATGGAAAAGGAGGAATAGGAAAATCCACCACAGTGTGCAACATTGCCGCAGCTCTAGCAGATCAGGGTAAAAAAGTAATGGTCGTTGGATGTGATCCAAAGCATGATTGTACTTCAAATTTAAGGGGCGGACAGGAAATTCCAACAGTTTTAGATATCCTTAGGGAAAAAGGACTGGACAAACTAGGTTTAGAAACCATAATAGAAAAAGAAATGATAGAAATTAACGACATCATTTATGAAGGGTACAATGGAATCTACTGCGTTGAAGCAGGAGGGCCAAAACCAGGATATGGTTGTGCAGGACGAGGAGTAATTGTGGTAATAGATCTTTTAAAAAAGATGAATTTATATAAGGATTTAAAACTCGATATTGTACTCTACGATGTTTTAGGGGACGTTGTATGTGGTGGATTTGCCATGCCACTAAGAATGGGACTTGCAGAACAGATCTATGTTGTTACATCATCGGATTATATGGCAATATATGCTGCAAACAACATATGTCGCGGGATAAGTGAATTCGTTAAAAGAGGAGGAAGCAAATTAGGAGGATTAATATATAACGTAAGAGGGTCCATGGATGCATACGACATTGTAAATGAATTTGCAGATAAACTTGGTGCAAATATCGTAGGGAAAGTTCCAAACTCCCATTTAATACCTGAAGCAGAAATAGAAGGAAAAACTGTTATAGAATACGATCCTAATGACGAAATAAGCCAAGTGTATAGGGAGCTCGCAAAAAAAATTTATGAAAATAATGAAGGGACAATTCCAAAACCTTTGGAAAACATTGAAATAATGACTATCGGTAAAAAGATAAAAGAAAGACTAAAAAAAGAGAGAATGAAAAACTAAATGTAGAATTAAAGAATAATTAAACTAATGCTATTATAATGCTATTAAATACTTTGTTTTTTGTTATTATATGTTAGATACAGTCGTTTGACAAAAGTAGGTTACGAACATATCTTAAATCAATAATATTCTAAATAGTAACTTAGAATTCCTAACGAGCCTGTTATTCTAAAAATGGAAATAAATCTTTTCAATTAACCGTCAGGCGACTTTATGTTATGGTGATACTATGAAGATTGTAGTGGTGGGAGGAGGTACTTCTGGCCTTTTATCAGCTCTTGCACTGGAAAAAGAAGGTCATGATGTTTTAGTACTTGAAAAAGATAAAGTAGGAGGCCTTTGTAGGAGTGAAAATATAGATGGTTACACTGTTGATATCGGTGTTCATGCAATAACTATGTTAAATGATGGACCGTTGACAAGATTGCTGAACAACTATGCAAGATATATTCCTAATTTCAGAGAATACGGAGATTATTATGTTAGAACGGATAAATTACACAAAATACCTGTATCTATGAATGAATGGATGACTACAAATCTAATCCCACACCGTGACAAAATTTTAATTACTACAAAAATCATGGACTTGATGACCACAGGTTTTACAAAAGATAGTTCTGTTTACGATATTGTGAGGGACCTGAATTTAAGCGATACATCTATAGATTTCTTCAATACAATATCATTCTTCCTAAGTGGGGAGGATATGGAAAAAACGCCATTATGGAGGCTTTTCACGGGGGCAGGATATATTCCAGAAGACGACATACTACCTTTCATCTACAAGGATATGAAGATAAACCCACTAAAATCAGCCATATTCAAAAAATTTGGTACTGAAAAAATTATGAGAATTTTAAACGATGGATTTTTAACATCCATAAAGAACAGTTCTAAGCGATACATAGCCAAATTTATAAATAGAAATAGATATTGGACCCAAGGCTATCCTGTTGGAGGTGTTCAGTCCATATGCAACTGTATAACCTATTCAATGAATACAACCAAAATAAAAAATGAAGAAGTTATAAAAATTGTAGAAGAAGGTAAAGGATACATTGTAGAAACAAAAGAAAACAGTTATTATGCAGATGTTGTTGTATATTCTGCCCCTTCAAGAACCCTTCCAGATATTGCAAAAATTGACGATATACAAAAACACCGCAATAAATTAAAGAATATAAAATTTACAGAGTCCTTAACCGTTTGGGTAGGTCATGAAAAAAACTGTTTTCCTTACTTAGGTTCTGAAGTCTGGATAGATCACCCCTGCTGGGCCACAACTACATCAAATTACGATAAAAGTTTAGCGCCAAAGGGAAAACACCTAATGGGTTTTTCATTTATAAATGTAAAAAAAGAAGATGCCTTGGGCATAATAGAAGACAAAATGAATATAGATTTGGATAAATCAGATATGATTCATATTCAAAAACACATACCTGAACAAGCTTCATGCTCTGTAGGTCAATTCTTTGTTTATCCTAAGGTAAAAGATAATTTCTTTGTTGTAGGTACAGACGCAGACCCACGAAGTATGGGAATAACAAGGGCAGCTTATTCTGTAGAGGTCATGCTCTCTGAATTTAAAAATACGTATGGCATGTAAATTATGACACGTAAATAATCCATAAGATTCAAACCTACAAATTTAATAATTTTAAAATCAAAGATACATTTAATACATTATTTATCGTTACGATAAATATACTCTAACTTATAGGAGGATACATTATGATATTAGAAGAATCGTTAAAATCATGCCCGACAGTAAAAAGAGGAAAATACGAATACTTCATACATCCTATTTCAGATGGGGTACCAGTTGTTAAACCAGAGCTCTTGAGGGAAGTTACCACAAGAATAATTAAAATGGCAGATATGGACATAGATAAAATAGTTACAGCAGAAGCCATGGGCATTCCAATTGCAACCACCATATCGCTATTTACAGACATACCCTATGTAATCATGAGAAAGAGGGAATACAAGTTAGAAGGAGAAATTCCAGTCCATCAGGAAACTGGATACAGTAAAGGGGAGCTATATTTAAACGGAATCCAAAAAGGAGATAGAGTCTTAATTTTGGATGATGTAATATCCACTGGAGGAACTTTAATAGCCATAATTAAGGCATTAGAAAAAGCTGGAGCAGAAATAAAAGATATAGTGTGTATAATAGACAGGGGCGAAGGAAAAAAAGAAGTAGAAGAGAAAACAGGATACAAAATAAAAACACTGGTTAAAATAGATGTTGAAGATGGAAAAGTTGTATTTGTTGATGAATGATTATCTTGCGCTTCAAAATTAATGATACATAATTGCCAACACCAAATATAATACAAGAAATTAAAGTTTGAATTTTTTATTGGATAGGTTTTGTCATTTAATTGTAACGATACATTAGTGAATAAGGTGAAATTATGGATGATATGAAAAGTTTAAAACCAACAAAAATCATCTGCGTTGGTTTAAACTACATAGATCATGCGAAAGAACTTAACATGGAAATTCCAAAAGAGCCGATAATCTTTTTAAAACCAACATCTGCCATAATATACAATAACGATACAATTGTAAGGCCGAAAATATCAAAAAGAGTGGATTACGAAGTTGAATTGGCCATAGTAATCGGAAAAGAATGTAAAAATGTAAAAAAAGAAGATGCGATGGAGCATATAAAAGGATATACTATATTAAACGATGTTACGGCAAGAGATCTTCAAGAGAAAGATGGCCAATGGACAAGAGCCAAATCTTTTGATACTTTTTGTCCAATAGGTCCAAAAATAGTTTCTGACTTGGATCCTCATGATTTGGATATTCAGCTCAGGTTAAATGGGGAGGTAAAGCAAAAGTCAAACACAAAAAATATGATATTTAAAGTTGACGAGCTCGTTGAATTTGTATCATCAATAATGACGTTATACCCTGGAGATATTATATCAACAGGTACACCTCCAGGGGTTGGCCAGTTGGAAAAAGGAGATATTGTTGAGGCAGAGATCGAAGGCATAGGAATTTTAAAAAATTATGTTGAATAACTACATTATCTGCGAATGAGCGATATAAACATAAAATATAAATATAACTAACTAACTTTCACAGTTGTGGAATGAGAAAATGGAAGCTTTAAATCAGATAAAAGTTGGAATAATTACCATTGGTATGATTATTATTTTTGCAACCATTGGATGGATGCATATTGAGGGATGGGATTTATTTACGTCACTCTATGTCTCCATAATAACAGTATCAACTGTTGGCTATGGGGATGTAACTCCTCAAACATTTTTAGGAAAATTGCTGTCATTAATTATCGTTGTATCTGGCGTCGGTGCTGTTGCATATACCTTTTCAGGTATTGCAAGATTTTTTATTGAGGGGCAGTTTAAAAGAATCATAAGGTTGAAAAAAATGCAGAATAGGTTGAAAAAATTAAGTGACCACTACATAATATGCGGTTTTGGGAAATTTGGAAAAGTCGTAGCTAAAAAATTTAAGGATGCAGGAGTTCCATTTGTTGTCATAGATGAAGATCAGCAAACTGTTGATGAAATATTGGAAAAGTATCCTAACCTAATATATGTAGTCGGGGATGCAACATCTGACGATGTTTTATATAAGGCAGGTATTGAGAGGGCCAAAGGATTGATTACTGTCGTTGATTCAGATGCTGAAAATGTTTTTATAACACTATCTGCAAAACGACTTAATCCAAATATATACACTGTAGCCAAGGCCGAAAATAAGAACACAGTTGACAAACTGCTAAAAGCTGGGGCGGATAGAGTAGTTTCACCATACGATATCGGCGGTTCAAGAATAGCAGAAATGTCCTTAAAACCTGAAGTTTTTGATTTTGTAAGTAGTTTGATGGATACATCTCAAGATATGGAAATAGGAAAGTTTCAAATACCTAAAACATCTGGAATCGTAGGTAAAACACTTTATGAGTCTAAAATAAGACCAAAAACCGGTGCCACAATATTGGCAATAAAAAAAGGAAATGAACTATTAGTTAATCCAGGTCCAGATACTGTTTTGGATAAAGATAATATAATATGCGCCTTTGGAACAAAAAAACAGCTTGAAGAACTCAAAAAAATACTAGATGACAAATAACTTAAAATATAGTCGTTCCAAATATATTTGCATAATATATTCGAGGCTATTTTCAATACAATAATACCACATAACTTAGTGGAACGACCATAATAACGCATTGAGGAATATTATGAAAATAGGCGTAGTAATTCATGGACCGGAAATTATAGATAGCGGTTATGCTTCCAAGATTTTAAAACTTCTGGAAGAATTCAGTGAAACCACATATTTAAAGGTTAAACTAGGGGGTACGATGGGAAGGGTGGCGGTTATCGATAACAATTTAGAAAATATTATAGATATATCTGAAAAAATGGTGCCATCCCAGTGTTTAAAAAAACTAAGCGATAACGATATTTTAATTTTAATGAACTATGGTAAATCAAAGGAAACTGGACATACCTTTGGAAAAATAGTTGTAAGCAGGGCGAATGTTGATAAACCAATAATACAGATAGAAAGACCCGGTGAAAAAGACGGAACAATTTTAATATGGGATAATAATGCTACTAACTCAGATAAACTAAATAATTTAATAAATTACCTATCTGAAAAATTAAATTTAAAAGTTGAAAGTTGCATAAGTGAAGGACTAAATACATGGAAAGATGGCAATAAAACATTTAGGAAAGTTCATGGGGTAGATAAAAACGAAACGATTATGCTAAATGGAATAATAATTGGAAAAGCCCTTGAAAATAACATAACCATAGTCGAAGAAGACGGAAAAATAGTGGATATAATAAATGGGGAAGTTAAATGGCATGGTGTTGAGAAACTCGGTAAAATCAATTTAGAAAAAGCCATTATAAAGACTGGAATTTTAAGAAGACATCCTCCGAATATTAAGAAAAATAAAAAAGAAATGAAAATAACAAAGAAAAATGAAAACGATAAAAAGGGGGGAGAAGTTATCATCATAAATCATGCTGGAGAAGACGTGCTAGAGTATATAAAAAATAAAACCAACCCCATAGTTATAACAATAGGGGACGATACAACAACAATTTGTGGAGACATTTTAGCTAGATTTGGGATAAAAATAATAGGAATCACAGACGGAGATAGGGACGATATTTTAAAAGATCCAATAATTACGGAAGGTTCGAATATCTTTTTAATAAAAAACTGGAAAGATGACGACGTTGGAAAGATATTGGGGAAAAAACTGAAAAATAAAAACTTAACCTATGATGATACATTATATCGTATAAAAGAGATTCTAAATAAAAATAAAATTGATTATTGTATTAATAAATATTAACAAAACTATGAGGGGGGGAATATATGGATAATATTCTATCGAAATATAGAGATAGATTAGTAAATATCAGACGAAATAATAAAACACTAAATTTAGGAAAATTGACTAAAAAATTCTTTGACCTATCGGAGCTCTGTGAGTATAACTTCAATGAGGGGGCCTTGGTTGATTACACTATTTCATGTAAAGAATATGATTTATTTAAAATTGGAATATTTAAACAATCGACTGAGGAAAATCTAAAACGAAGGGATAATGAAGAAAAGATTTATAAAAAATTGCGAAAAATCGACCAAGAGGCAGATTTGATAAAAAGGACGAGTGGAATGCATGTGGAATATATTGGATATCCATTTATCGAAGGGAAAATTGGAGATGCAACCATAAAAGCACCGTTATTATTGTTTCCAGTAGATTTAACTACAAATAGAAAGACTCAGATAATTAAATTAACTCCTCAAACTGATATGGGCATTCAATTTAATAAATCATTAGTATTTGCTATTGAAAAATATTTAGGGCAGTCAATAGATGAAAACGACCAAATTGAGATAATAAACATCATAGTTAATAAAAAAATCGATTTAAATCAAAGAATAGCAAAGATTCTAGAGGTATTGTCAAAATATATCCTTATAAGTGATGAATTACCAAAAGCAACCATTGAAAAATTTTCTGATAACTTAAATGATGAGAAAATTTTTAGGTTGGTAGATGAAAACGACCAGATAGGGATAATAAACACCAAGTTAATAAAAAAAACTGATTTAAATCAAAAAACAGCAAAGATTATGAAGATATTATCAAACTTAAATAATGAGAAAATTTTTAGAATAAGAAATTATATGATATTAGGAATTTTCGTTCAATTTTCAAATGCCATTGCAAAAGACTATGAAAAACTTATGAAATTAGATGATTTGGGATTAATTAGTTATTTATTAAACGGTAATTCAGATTATGAATTTGATGGAATAGATATTGACGATATTAGTGAAAATGAAAAATATTTTATATCGGACATTGATCCAAGTCAAGAAGCCAGTATAATGTCAATTGTTAACTCAAATAATAAGGGAATAGTAATACATGGCCCCCCGGGAACTGGGAAATCACAAACAATAGTTAATTTAATAAGTCAGTTTGTGAAGGATAAAAAGAAAGTTTTGATGGTATGTCAAAAAAAGACGGCTCTTGATGTGGTAAAAAATAGGTTAGATGCAGTAGGGATTAAAAATGCAGTATTAATTGAAGATTATGCACGAGATAGAAATCATACACTTAAAGAAATGGAAAAAATTATCAATGAGTGCGATATTCCTAATTATTATAATGATTATGAACTACAAAAAATAAATAACCAAATTGATGAAAAAATAAAAGAATTAAATGAATTAAAAGAGATTTTAGGAAAAAAATATGAATGTGGGCTCTCTCTTTTTGAACTGTACTCTAAAAATAAAGATAAAAACAATATTGTAAAAGAATCTAAACTTAGAAATATTTTTTTAAAATATAAATATGATGAAGTAATGGATTCTCTAAGTAAATTGGAAAAATTATTACCATATGCCAAATATGGCAATGGTATTATGCAATTAAGAAAAAATTGGAAAGATTTAGCATACACTGATAAAGAAAAAATTGAAGAATTACTAGAACAACTGATTAAATTGAATAAAACCATTGAACATTTTGAAATACCTAACTACACCAAAAAAGAATATAATCATAAATTATTAGATGAAGTTTATAATTATATGCAAGATATTCAAAGGTTGATTGAACTGCTTAATGGTGGTAAACTAGAATGCCAAATTCTAGAAAATAAAATATCTAGTTTTGAAAGTCAATTGAAAATATTGGATAAGCTAATAATCCCCGACAACTCTCAAATTAATTATAATGAACTAAAACAGAATGAAACTTATTTAATAACATATGGTAAATATTCTAAACAATTATTTGTATCAAAATTTATATCGAAATTATTCAATTCAGAATTTAGGAGCTCCGAAAAAATAGTTAAGGAATTAGAAAATAAATCAAATATTGGCTTTAAGGAATTGTATAAAATTTACAAATCATTAGAATCATTGGATGACAATTTTAATATTCCTGAAAAATTAACCAGAACTACAATTGAAAATTGGAAAGAGGAAAAATTAAACGAATTATTAATTTGGAAAATATATTATAGGTTAAAACCGAAATTCGAGCTCCAAGAATTGCTAAACAATGAAACCGAAATTTTAAGAACCTTAAATAAATTAAAAAGTTTTGGAGAATTGCATACACAATATCAACAAAATTTAAAAGTGCTATCTGGATATTTCAACAATGTTGAAACATTGAGAAATAATCAAATGATGGAAATTTTAGAGTATGTTACTGATGAATTTGATGACATACGATATTATGACACATTGAAAGATGATTTAAAAAATAATGCAGAATTGATATTATTTGATTATTTGAGCAAATACGATAAGGATAATATTTTAAACACTTATTATTATATTTGGATTGACAATATAGAGAAAAATTCAAAAGTATTCAGGACTGTCAAAAAAATAGACAATTATGAAGATATTAAAAAGGAGTTAAATGAGTTATATTCTCAAAAATTCCAAGAAACAAAGAAACATTTAAACGCAGTACTAAAAAACATTGCACCATGTAAAGAAGCAAAAAACAAAATACCTTATGAAGCAAATAAAAAAAGAAGAAGAAAACCACTAAAAGAAATAATAGAACTATATGAAAATGATGTATTAGATATAATCCCAATATGGCTGACAACTCCCGATGTAGTTTCAGCAATATTCCCATTAAAAAAGGGATTATTTGATATTGTAATATACGATGAAGCTTCGCAAATGCCTATGGAATACGCCCTTCCATCACTATATAGGGCTAAAAGATTTGTAATTGCAGGGGACGAGAAACAATTGCCACCAACTGACTTTTTCAAGGCTTCCTTTGATGACGATGATGATGAAATTGAAGGTATAGATGAGCTCGAAGCAAAGTCATTGTTAGAGCTCTGTAAAACACGATGTCCAACGGCGTTATTGTCATACCACTATAGGGCAAAATATGAAGAGATTATAAACTTTTCAAATTATGCTTACTATAATGGTAAAATAGCAATTTCACCAAATAAACACAGAGGAAGACCATTTGAATTTATAAAAGTTAATGGTAGATGGGAAAATAGAAAAAACTATGTGGAAGCTAAAAAAGTTGTTGAAAAAGTCTATGAACTATTAAATGAAAACAGTGAAAAATCCATAGGAATAATTACCTTCAATTCTGAGCATAGGGATTTAATAATAGATGAACTGGAAAGAAAAGCATCAGAGGATGATGAATTTAGGATACTATATGAAAAATCCTTAAATCTTAAAAAAGACAATGAAGATATGAGTCTATTTGTTAGAAATATTGAAAATGTTCAGGGTGATGAAAGGGATATTATTATATTTTCAACGGCATACGCAAAAGACAAGGATGGTCGATTGAGGTATAATTTTGGACCATTAAGTAGAGTTGGTGGAGAAAATAGGCTAAATGTTGCAATAACGAGGGCAAAGGAAAAAGTGATAATAATTACATCAATTGAACCAGATGAATTAAAAGTTGAAAATTTAAAAAATGAAGGTCCAAAATTGCTAAAAAAATATATGCAGTATGTGAAATTTATATCTAATGGAGACTATGCAAACGCCGAAATAATATTGAATTCACTTTGCAATATTGAAAAATTAAATGAATTACAATTTGATAGCCCATTTGAAGAGGAAGTTTATGATGAATTAACAAAAAGAGGGCATACAGCCTACACTCAGGTTGGATGTTCAAAATACCGGATAGATTTAGCAATAAAACATCCAAAAGAGGATAAATACATATTAGGAATAGAGTGCGACGGTGCAACATACCACAGTTCAAGAAGTGCAAAAGAAAGAGATATGTATAGGCAGAAGTTCTTAGAAATGAAAGGCTGGAAAATCGTTAGAATATGGAGTAGGAATTGGTGGAAAAACAGGGAAAAAGAAATCCGTAGGATTGAAAATGAAATAAAATATACTTAAAAATAGTGATAATATGAAATTTTACAATGCCATTTTGGATTTCTTCCAGGAAAAAAATATAAAAACAGTTTTTTCGTACCCTGGAGAACAAATTTTACCACTATACAATGCATTAAATGAGAGCTCCGACATAAAAAATATAATGGTTAGACACGAACAGGCCGCAGCTCATGCAGCGGATGGTTACAGTAGAATAACAAACTATTTAGGTGTTTGTCTAGCCACTGCAGGTCCGGGAGCTACCAATTTAACAACGGGAATAGCAACGGCATATAAAGATTCTTCATCGGTAATCTATATAACCGGAAGATGCAACCGCAAATATTTAGATAAAAATTACTTTCAAGAGATGCCGATGGATTTTTTGAATATATATAAAGGATACTTCATAGATTCTGGCGATATTAACTACTTTGAAAAGGCATTTTCCGAAACTCTGGATAGTAAAAAACCTATTCATTTAAACATTCCAGCGGATGTTTTAAATTCAAATTTGGAAAACTATAATATATCCCATAGAAACAGCATTCATGAAAATATTGATGGCAAGGATAGTACCTATCAGCATATAATAAAAACCAAAAACATTAATAAACCATTATTACTTATAGGTCAAGGTATTTATGGAAAGTTATCGTATAAAGAAATGTTAAAAATAAATGAAATACTAAAAAACAGTACCATCCCCATTGCAACAACTTATCCTGCAAGGGGCGTTATTGATGAAAATAATGAAAAATGCTTAGGATTGGTTGGAAGAAGAGGAACTTATTTAGCAAATAACTATCTTCTAGAATGTGATGCAATTTTCTCAATTGGAGCTAGTTTTTCATACAACACGATACCTGAAAGCATTAGGGATAGAATTTTTCCAAAGATAATTGATTTAAAGGTTAAAATCAACAATATAAATGAAATTAATGTTTTAATGGAAGAATTAAATAGTTTGGATTATAATGTTAATGAAACCACCTCTAAAGAGTTAAAAATAGATGATAAAGCAAAAAATTATAAAAACATAAAATTAGGAGACCAAAACAAAGTGAAAGGTTGTGAAATCGAGGTTTTACTCGATTATTCCTCAAAGATTAATGAAATAATTAAAAATCTACCTGAGGATACCATAATAACCACAGATGCTGGAAACCATACGGTTTTTGTATCTTTACTAAAAAAATGTGTAGCTCCGAGAAATATCATCTCATCCCATTCTATGGGAACCATGGGATTTGGACTTCCATGTGCCATTGGAGTTAAATTTGGATGTTTAGATTACAAAATTGATAGAGAAGTAGTCTCAATAAATGGTGATGGCGGATTCCAGATGAATATGCAGGAATTAGCCACGATTTCAGAAAATAACTTAAAAATACTTATTATAGTTATGAAAAACAATCGATTAAACGTTTTTGGAGATATAAAAAATCCGGATTTCAATAAAATAGCAGATGCTTATGGGATCGATAATGTCTATATTGAGAATATCGAAGATATTGGGGAAAACGTTAAATACTATCTGAAAAATTCCAAACCTTATTTAATGGTTATTGAATGTGAAAACGAAAAATTGCCTAAACCAGTATTTTTAGATGTCTAAAAACTATCACCCTGTTTTCAAAGACATTTAAAATAAGAGCTCTTTGAAGAAATTCAAAAACCCATTTAATTATTATTTAAATTATTATGAATTTAAAGGTGAAATTATGATGGACGAATTATTTAGAATTTTACCTAGCAATATACATTTTAATGTTACAGAGCTATGTAAAAAAACCTGGAATCAGAACTGGGAAGTACCAGAAGGGCTTATATCCATTGTAGGGCTTAAAAATGGTAAAAAACCTGTTTTCCACTATGGAGTAGCTGGAAACTGTAGGAAAAAATTCATATTAAAAAAAGGAACTTCAAACAACGGTAACAAATTCATCAACGCCAGGCTTTACTTTGAATTCGATAGAAATGAAATAATAGGAAAAGAAAAATACGTGGTTGCCAATGGATTCAATGGACTTTTATTATGTATTAAAATTAGCAAGGAAGAATTTATAAACACATTTAAAAAAACACTACTCGAAGAATACAATAAAAATGATGAACACACCAAAGAAGTTTTAGAAAGGATGAAAGATAGAAACATGTTTGAATCCATTGAAGAAAGTGCCCAGTATATTGCAAACAGAGATTACAACTGGTTAATTGGTAGATTAAAATATAAATCAAAACTATTCAACTATTCAGGGCAAGGGTATTGGTTACTTCCACTTAAAACCAAAATGGAAATCACACCCGGTTTTATAGTTAATGACAACAAAATAATAATAGATTTAGAAGATACTACACTATTTGAAAACTATTTGATATATGTAGATACCAAAAATAGTATTATCAGATATAATGGAGAGAGGCTGTGTACCACAGGTTTCTCAGTTATAGATGAAATAAGAAAGCAAATTGATGATTATACCTGTCCTTGGTGTGGTGGAAGATTAAAAATGATAAAAACCAAAAAAGGAGAATTCTTAGGATGTTCAAACTACCCTGGTTGCTTATATAGAAGATTTTTAAATAAATAAACTATTTTTTATATTTTATATTAAATTTGATATCAATATTTTAAAAGAGAGATTTAAAAAGGAGGTGTGTTGAAGTAGAAAAAAGAAATGTATTTGCACCAGTTAACACCTCTACCATGGGGCAGAAGTTCTTGCCCCATACAATAATATCCATTTTAGTTTTTACGCATTCCCTACAAGCGTAACTTCAAACTTCCCCTCCCTGAATCAATTTATCTAACCACTTGGTGGTAGACTTCTTACGAATCTATACTCAGGTATTAGGTAAATTCCCCCGATATTATATTATCATAACTAGTATATAAATGATAATGATTTAAAGTTAAAAAAAATTATGAATGTAATGATATGTGTTATATTTTTTTCGATAGTTTTTTGAACTCATAATATAATACTTATTTTGATAGTTAGTTTGTATAATAAAAAACATTGTTTTTTTAGCAGTTAAATTTATAGTGGTGTGCATTATTTACTTAACTAATAAATGTAGGTAAATTTTATTTGAACGTAAATATATACTGCTAAATTGAAACATGGGCATATTCACTACAGTTATTTAATTTTAATGTATTATTTAGTTCATTGAAATTGCGCATCACTATATTTGTAATTAGAATTTTATCCATTTACTTGGAGGATAATATGGCCATTAAAAACATAATCATAAAGGGCATAGTTCAAGGAGTGGGATTCAGGCCTTTTGTTTACAGAATAGCCCAAGAAAACCGTTTAAAAGGATACGTTAAAAATATGGGAAATTACGTTGAAATAGTTGTCGAGGGGGATGAAAACAGCATAAAAAGTTTTTTAAATGATTTAAAAAACAAAAAACCCCCACTATCTCAAATTAATGAAATAAAAATAAAGGATATTGGGCATGATTTGGTAGGCACTTACGATAATTTTAGTATTGAAAAAAGTGAAAAATCACCAGAAGATGAAGAGGGAACAATACCTCCAGATATAGCAATCTGTGACGACTGTTTAAAGGAAATGATGGATAAAAACGACGTTAGATGCAAATATCCATTTATAGCCTGCACAAACTGCGGTCCAAGATTTACAGTTATTGAAAAACTCCCATACGATAGAGAAAATACATCAATGAAAGAATTCCCATTGTGCGACGACTGTTTAAAAGAATACGAAAACCCGATGGATAGGCGATTCCATGCCCAGGCTACATGCTGTCCAAAATGCGGCCCCAAGGTATTTTTAACAGATAAAGAAGGAAATATTTTATTCGAAGAAGATAATTCGATAAACAACCATACTAATCTTTCAGATTCGCTGGTTTCTCATTCCATTCGAAACTGTACGAATCCTTCGGATTCGCTGGTTTCTCA